>NZ_JBQENT010000022.1:0-81165 GCF_052044855.1 Metabacillus sp. 22489 | reverse complement strand
GACATCCATTGGTGCGTACATACCTAATCTTCCAACTTTTAAAAAATTACCGAAGGTTGGCTAGTTTCTTGCGCTCATTTTTCTCCTAATCTGCTTGATTGGGCTCTTTTCTTACTAACTAAATCTATTAGACTAAACAAGTTATGTAGAAATATTGAGAGAAACTGCGTATTGAAGAGATAAGTGTTTGTTTATTGAGGGAGTTTAGTTTAACAAGTATTGGATTTTTATTATTAATAGAGAGGGATTATGTTGAAGGAAACTACTGATACTAATGAGTTTGATACTACGATAAATGCTGTTAATCTTCTTACAGAAGATGATGCCAGGCAGCCTTCTTTAGTTATTGTTCACTTTAATCGTGACTTCCTTTCTTTTATCCAATTGTTCTTCTCCCCAATAGCAAATTGCATCTAATACAGGAATCAATGATAAACCCTTTTCCGATAAACTATATTCTACTTTTGGAGGCACTTGAGGATATTCTTTTCGATTAATTAGTTGATCACCCTCAAGTTCCTTTAGTGTATTGGTTAATGTTTTAAAAGAAATATTGCCAAGCATCCGTTTCAGCTGGTTATAGCGAATAGGGTTATTGTTTAAATATAAAGCATATAAAACTGTCATTTTGTATTTACCACCAATTAATGACAAAGTATAGCCAAAACCAGTATCCTTCAAATTATCTTTAAATACATAAGATTCCTTTTTCATTCAGTACTCTCCTTTAGTTTAGTATCATACTTAAATTACCGTACTTGTAGAATGTTATAGCATACAATAAGATGAATGTACATCAAAATATGATGCAAATAAGGGAGAAGGGTGAACTAGTAATGAAAACAATTGTCTATGCACATCCATGGGAAGGAAGCTATAATCATGCAATCTTAACTTCTATCACGAAAGACTTAGAAGCTAAGGAAGAAACATTTCAAGTGATCGATCTTTATAAAGATGGGTTTAATCCCGTATTTACAGCAGAAGAATTGGAGCAATTTAATAGAGGAGAAACACCTTACGAATTAGTTAAGGAATATCAAAAAAAATTAAGTCAGGCAACTGAGTTGATTTTTATATTTCCTGTCTGGTGGTGGGACTTACCTGCTATTTTAAAAGGATTTATTGATAAAGTGATGTTGAGTGGCTTCGCTTTCCTAGAGGATAAAACAACAGGTGCTCTGAAAGGGTTATTGACAAATATAGAAAAAACAACTGTGATTTCAACTTCTACAACGGATAAAGATTATATTGAATCTGAAGGAGGAAATGCTATTCAAGGAGTCTTCATTAACCGAACTTTAGCTGACCTGGGAATTAAAAATGAATACACTAAATGGATTCATTTTTCTAGAGTTAACTTAACAACAGATGCGAAGAGGAAACAATTTTTAAGAGAAATAACCCAAGAAATTTAAAGTAGAATGAACTGAAAAGACGATGTAACTTATTGCACTAAAGGGGCAGGATAGTGAAGTAAGATACATTTTTATAAGATGGTTTGGGTGTAAAAAGTATTTGACACCTAAACCATCTTATTTTATATTCTGTATGTAAAAACTTTTTTACACCTATCTTATTATGAAAGTGGAATCTAATGAAAAATCAAATCAAGGAGTATCGAGAGAGAAAAAACATTTCGCAAGGGAAATTGGCAGAATTATGTAATGTTAGTAGACAGACGATTAATGCCATAGAAAACAATAAATATGACCCAAGTTTACAATTAGCTTTTGATATTGCAAAAAGTTTAGAAGTTAGGGTTGATATATTGTTTTTAAATGAACGGGAGGAAGAAGAATGAGCACTCGAAAAATTGGTTCAATAATATTTGGTATAGCTACGCTGATAGTGGTTGGCTTTACGATATATAAGGTTATTTCTGGAAAAGATGTTGGTTTTAATGAAGTTATTACTATTGGAGCTTTGTTGATGATGTTTTTTTCTACCATCACTTGGGGAACAAAGGAAGAGAAAGATGGAATATTGCAGGAGGAAGAACTCGGACAAAAAATTACAGAGAAAAGTTCGAAAGTTAGTTATTTTCTTTTGACATTTTTTATCTTTGGAGCAGTAGTTGCTGACAAATTTATAAACGAAACAATTAATGTCTTTTTATTGCTATTATTAGGACTATCAATGATAACTTTACCTTTTATTGAGTTTTTAGTTGCAAAAAAATATCAGTAATATGAATAACTTTTTTCACTAACGAGTGCTTTAATTGAACAAGTATATATAGAGATTTATGGACTTCCAAAATAATAGAAGTCCAATTTTATTTATAGAATCAACGTTAAACTCTAAGAGTTCCTTTAATCGCCAAAAACAAATTTCCTTTCTCTTTTTTTCACAGAAGTAATCTTTTTCATCCACTTCGCCTGTTATTCACAATCAACTCTTAATGTTCAACCCTAACATCGCTGCAAAGCCAAGCGCCTGATCCTGTGAGACCGTACAGCCCTTTAAATCCTCTAATGATACGGTTAATTGCTCAAACGTTGAGCTGCTTATATCGATTCCCTTTAAAGACGTTTCACCAAAATTCACTTCATTTAAGTCACAATGCTCAAAAAGCACCTTTGCAAGTCGACATTCGTAAAAGTCAGCTGATCGGAGTGGGCTATGATCGAATTTGACCTGCTTCATACTTGCGTAACCAAGAGAGCTTAAGTTTAAATTACAGTTTTCAAACAAGACATTTTCCAGACTAGCCTCGGAAAAATTTGTTCCTAGTAATTTCGTGTTTTTAAATTCCACTCGATGGATAATCGCCCCGATTAAATCCGCATTTGATAAATCACAATCCTCAAAGACGACATCGAGTAATTCAAGGCGATGAAAGGATACATCACTAAATGTTACATTTTTAAAAACGATTTGTGACAGCTCCGCCCTTTCAATCCGTTCTCTTTCAATGACACAGTTTGAGATGAGACAATCTGTTAAGTACGGTTCTTCTCTCTCATGAATTTCCTGAAAGTTCATTTCTGGTAAATTTCCTGGAATTTTTGGCTGTTCTATTTTCCACTTTTTCGCCATGTTTTCACCTATATTCTTTTAGTACTTTCATTACGTCTTTTTAAGAATAACATGTTACGTGAAAATCATCCTATACAAAAAGACTTCCTAGAGTTTAGGAAGCCTTCATTCCAACACGGTCGATCTTCACTTTTGCGGAAACCTCCACTTTCAAATCCTTGTATATCTCCTTCCACTTATCAGTTGTTTTTATGTTTTCATCCCAATAGGTGGATAAATCTCCTCTGACATATTCGCCAAAACCAAGTATATCTGACTTTTTTTCCTGAGTTTCTTTAATGAGTGCGACATATTCCTTTTTAAATAGTTCCCCTGCGATTGTTTCGATTTTCCTTATCGTTTGATGATCATCCAATTTTATCTTATTTGTATTCTTTTCGCGAATAACTCCTGTAACCTCTACATTCACCTTGAATACTGGCTTCCCATTTTTAAGCTTTGTCTCGTAATCTGCCTTTCGCTTCGTCGATTGGAACATGACCGATTTCTCTTCATCAAGTTTAACGATCGCAACAGAACCACCTGGATTTTTACCAGTCAGCCCATTAAAATAAGCAATTTGATATGGCTTCGTTTTTCCTACCATTTTCGAATTCCTAAAGTAGGCTATCCCACTTATTTCGATATTTTCCTTCCCCTTAACTGTAATAAATGGTAGAAAGGCATCCTGGCCTTTGTTTGATAAATCAACCCAAAATCCGCCTAAATCATCATCTGGAAATTTCCCCATTTTAACTGCTTCTTCAAAAACGGTTGATAAATAAATCGCTGGAATTCGTTCAAGCTTAGGAGCTGCCTTCATCGTCTTTGCTGCATCCTTTTCATTCACAGCCATCCATGCGGTTCGTCTTATTTCGGGTCTTCTGCGCAAATATTCATTAATATGCTCAACCCCTTTTTTCGCGACATCCTCAGAAAGAATAATCACCTGTAATTGGCCAAAGAAGACTTGAAATGCCAGCTGCTGCTGAAGCGCCTGCATCGCATCATCAATCGTATTGCCAATTCCTTCGACGATCCATACTTTATCCTGTGAGGAGCTCCCACTATCTCCTTGGGATGGCCCTAGAGGAATTTGTCCTGGTACTGCAAGCTGTGCGGTTACTTTTATTTTCCCTAAATTCGAGGTTGGCATCTCTTCATGATCAGGATGTGTAATGGCTGGAGACTCTTCATCCTCCTCAGCTAAATCAATCGCAAGTCCTAATATTGTTGCCCTTTCTTCAATTTCCTTGCGATCCCAGCATCCTGCTAAAAGGACGAAAACAGATAGAATGAGAACCCATTTGCTACTTTGTCGCATCGGACCTTTCACAAGCTTTCCCCTCCTTTCCTCTTATAATGGCAATCAATAAAAGAACAAGTGGGTAGCCTGTCGTTATCAATACACTCCAAACTCCGACATGACTCATGATTTGCGATAAATGAAGGGCATTTCTTGGGTAAAAGGCAAGGGCATAGAGAAGCGGAAGAGCGAGATACGATAGCACACGATGGCTTCTTAATCGAAATAATTGACTAGCAAATTCTATACAAATCAAATAGCCTGATAGCAAAGTCGTAAAGGCAGATATAATCCAAACCATGAGAAAAAGAATATCGAGTCTCTCTAAAATTGAGCTTGGAAGCTCTGACATTCTTGTTAACACAAGCATTGGCCACATTGATTTTTTTAATTCCTCTGCACCGAATACGGCTAAAGTAATCCCTGTCGCAAGAAAAAACATAATAGCTGCAACAAAGGAACCTGACAATGCGCCTTTCACAATTCGTTTCGGTTCAACCATATGTGGGGCAATGACAAAAATAATAAACAACGTAATCGGAATAAACGGCAGACCTGCTATCGAAATTGCTCCACCTACAAAATCGGCAAGCGTTGTTTCATTCCCTAAAAAAGGCTTCAAGTGACGCCAATCAATATCTTTAAAGGCAATGATTGCGATGGAAACAATAGGGATGACGATAAATGGCAGGTAATAGGTATGAAAATACGATATGGTTGTGATGTTATTTCTAGTTGTGATCGCAATTAAGACAAGCATCGATAATATCGTCACCGAGATTGGCGTCTCCTGCATCAAGGATGTACTCAATACCTCGCCAAATTCTCTTAACACAATCGATGTGGTAAAGAGAAAAAAACAAATCATCATAAATGCTGCAATTTTTCCAAATCGTTTTCCGATAATCGTTTGACTATAGGCTAGAAAGGATTCTTTCGGGAATCGCTTTGCTAAAGTGGAACAAATCCAGACGCTAGTGATAAAAAGTATGACGGCAAGTAATGTCACAAATAAGGCACCAGAACCAGCCTTCTCACTCGCAATCCGCGGCAAAGCTAGCAGGCTCACCCCTATTGAACTGTTAATCATAATAGCCGCTGCCTGGAAAACACTAATTCGTCTAGGTTCATTCATCATTTTTTCTTGTTCCCACCTTCGCTATTGACATGTTCATCTGCCAAAGGATTTGTTGGCCCAAGGTCATTTGGTCGAATTCTTCTTTTATTTACAGGATGTAATTCCTTAGGACGATCCAATAGCCAATTTAACGGCGCGCGAATAACCGTATCCTTCAGACCCTCGAAGTTAAGAGGTGCCATCGGACTAAAATACGGAACACCGAACGACTTTAATGACAACACATGATTATTGACTAATAATAGTCCAAGCACTAGACCATAAAATCCTAATAATCCTGTCATAATCAAAAGCGGAAACCGCATCATCCGAAAGCCAATCGCCATGTTATACGCCGGAGTTGCAAAGGAGCCGATTGTCGTTAACGCAATGACAACAACTGTAATTGGGCTTACAAAGCCTGCCTCAACCGCAGCCTGCCCGATAACAAGCACCCCGACAATAGATAATGCTCCCCCCACCTGCTTTGGCATCCGAACCGTTGCCTCACGCAATATTTCCATTGCTGCTTCCATAAGAAATACCTCAACAACTGCTGGAAAGGGTACCCCTGCTCTTCCACTAGTAATCGCTACCGCAAACGCTGTCGGGATCAGCTCGGGATGGTAGGAAAGGATCGCCACATATAGTGAAGGCATAATAAGAGAAAATAATAACGCAACAACGCGAACGATTCGAACCGCACTAACCATAATGAACCGTTCATTATAATCCTCACTTGTTTGATAGAACTGAGCAAAGGTGGCAGGAACAATCAAAACAAATGGGGAGCCATCAACTAAAATACAAACTCTCCCTTCAAGTAAATTCCCAACCGTCACATCTGGCCGTTCTGTACTCTTCACTTGAGGAAACGGGGAGCGTGGATTATCCTGGATAAACTGCTCAATATACCCTGCATCTAGAATCCGGTCAACGTTTATATTGTTTAGCCTCTTTTCAACATCTGCTACTAAAGCTTGATTAACAACTCCATCAATGTAACAAATGACAACATTTGTCTGTGTCATCGTCCCAATTTTTAATGATTTCACCCTTAAATCAGGAATCGGAATACGTGCGCGAATAAGCGCTGTATTACTTTGTAAATTTTCAATAAATCCTTCTCTAGACCCGCGAATAACCTGTTCAGTGTCTGGCTGAGAAATACTCCGCTTATCTGTCTTATACGTATTAATTAAAAAGACATCATTAAGCTCTTTTAAAATTAACACTGTGTTCCCACGAATTAACCCCTCAACAACCTTCGTAAGCTCTGTTTCTGTTTTCACATCTGCATGAAATAATAATTTTTTCAATACATAGTCTTTTAATGGTTCGTTACCTTGTTGACATGCCTTCGACTCTGCAAGAGGCTTCATCACCTCTTTACTAATGGCATCCTTATCTGTAATGCTATTCAAATAAAGAACTGTTGCAGGTATATGTTCTAAGGCAATCATTTCTCGTTTCACAAAATCATGATCCTCACCAAAGATATTCTCGATCTTCTGGAGAGCGTCTCCATCTTGTACGCTCGTGCTCAGATGTTTCAAATCATCCATTACCTGACTTGAAGGCTTTGGAAGCTGAGAGGTGATCTGCTTTTTCTTTTTGAATATTCCCTTTAAAAAAGCCATTACCTGTCTCCTCCTTATCCCCTAATCACCTTGAAGCTCCTCGTCATCGTTCACTTAAAGCGAACTATGCTGTTAGTATGGCAGTTTCTCACATTACCATTCATAAAGATTTGCATAAAAAAAAGGATTCCCCTAAGGCATCCCTTGTTTATGATATTTGATTATCATCTGCTACCTGCTGCTGACTCGCTCTATCTAATACACTTTCAAGCAATACAAGCACATCATCGGGAATCTCAAGCCCATCCCACTGAAGACCTCTTTTCAAGCAAACCTCTTTTAATCTCATTTGCATAAACTCTACTGTACTACGTTCATTCGATAACCCGAGAATATAGTCTACTGAGACACCGTATAATTTAGAAAGGCTTTTTAATTTTTCGAGAGGTGGCTGACGGTAACGAGATTCATATGAGGCATAGCTAGACTTTTTTATTCCGATTTTTCGTCCGACCTCTTCCATTGTATAACCATGCTTTAGCCTTAACTCCTTTAATCTGTTGGCATACATGCTTCACACCTGCCTTTCATATCAATTGGATCGAGAGTTCATTTTCACCAACAGCACCATACCCTTTTACAAACACATTGGTATTTTGCAAGCTTGCCTCCAAAGTAAAGTTTACGTTTAGTATAGTCAGATGATACATGGCACAATCAAAATTTGAAATTTTTTACAAAAATAAAAAAACTGATGCCCACATGTACTGAACATCAGTCCTACATCTTACCAGCTAGATTTTTTCACCCCTGGAATCTGGCCTTTATGAGCAAGCTCACGAAAGGCAATTCGCGACATGCCAAATTTTCGTAAATACCCTCTTGGTCTTCCTGTTAATTCACAACGATTGTGTAAACGCGTTGGTGAGGAATCCCGCGGTAATTTTCGAAGAGCTTCATAATCACCCTTCGCCTTTAACTCTTTTCGTATGCTCGCGTACTTTTCGACTATTTCCTGACGCTGCTTAGCCTTTGCAACCTTTGATTTTTTTGCCAATTAAAACCTTCCTTTCAGCTTTTTGGGGAAAGAATGTTATTCTGTTCAATAGTTAGTTACCCATTAGCTATTTGATTATAAATCGTAAAGATTACGATTTATAACATAATTTATCATCTATTAGAGAAAAACACAAGGATATAACATGGTGAATATGCAGAGCCATTCTATTATTAAGGGGAGATTCGCTTCTTTATTATTTGGGGGATAAAATTCAAACAATAGCAATAGAACATTCATGATAAAATTAAAACAAGAAAAATGTTCCATTATAGACCAGTATTCTAATAAAGATAAAATAGAGAGGTAATTTTGTGAAAAATGTTTCTAAATTTCAAATATATAATGGTTTCTTTATAGTTATTATTGCTTTCCTCCAAGTGTATAACAATTGGGGGAAAAACAATGGGTTAACTTATTTCTTTTTAATAGGAGGAGTTGTAGTATTAATTCTTAGCATCATTTCTCTATATAAATCCTCGAAAAATAAGGATAATACAATAGATAAATGAAAGTTAACTCAATAACTGAGGGGCTGTATTGTCTCTAGAATAGCAAGCTCAGAGTAATACACTCTGAGCATTTTCATGTGAGATTTGCTGTTTGATTTAAAACCTGTGAGTTCAAATGTGATTCAGTTTTTTATATTCCTCTTTCTTCACAATAACTCAACTATTAGAATAATTACCCCTTCATTTCAACGACTCTATCACAAAGTCTTTGAATTAATGGCTGTTCATGACTAACAACGAGAATCCCCATTTTTCTTTCCCTGGCAATATTTTGCAAAGCATGCCAAATTTGTGCTTGGGTAATCGCATCAAGCATTGCGGTCATTTCATCTGCAATTAAATACCGAGTCCCCGGTGCTAATGCTCTTGCGACACAAAATCGTTGAAGCTCTCCTCCTGATAGTTCATTCGGGCGGCGAGTTAACCATTCCTGCTGGATTCCTAGTAAATCGAGGAGCTCCTTATCTGGCGTCCATCCTTCAGTAACGATCCTTTTCATCGTCCATCGCGGATTAACTGCCTTTTCCGGATGCTGAAAAACTAATTGAACAGGGTTATAACTATTCCTTGGTAAAGGCTGATCGTCGATAGAAATTTCTCCTTCGACTGCCTGCTCATACCCTGCAATAATTTTGCAAAACGTCGTTTTCCCACAGCCACTTGGTCCGGTAAGACCAACGATTTCCCCGGGATTGATGACGAGATTCATCGCTTGGAACAGCCATGGTCCTGATCGATATCTGAAGCTGATGTTCGTTGCATTAAGTTGCATGAAAGCACCTCACCATTCCATTTCGTACTGTTTGATTTGTTGGTTGTTCGTGCCTACATTGTGAGGTAGCAGATTTACAGCGTGGCGCAAACAAACAGCCAGGTGGAAGCTCACTTGGATGTGGCTGAGCACCTGGAATCGGAATAAACTCATTTTGCGGCAACGCCCTCCATAGCGCTTTACTATAAGGGTGGCGGAGCCTTTCCCCTTTACCCGTAAAATCAGCAGCAGGTGCTACCTCAACCGTTGTTCCTGCATAAAATACCGCGATTTTATCGGCAATTTTTAAGGCAGCTTCAATATCATGGGTAATAAGCAAAATAGCAGATCCGTTGTCAGCAAGCTCGCGAAGATTTGCTAAAGCCTCCTCGATGACAGCCGAATCAAGTCCTGGTGTAGGCTCATCGGCAATGATAAGCTCTGCCTCACTTACGACAGCGGTCGCCAAAAGGGCTCGGCGCGCCATTCCTCCTGAAAGCTGAAACGGGTAGAGCTTTTCTGTTTTCTCAGGTAGACGGTAGCGTTCAAACACCTTTTTCTGTAAAAACGCTGCTTTATGACTTTTCGCTGACTGCCGAACTTGTTTTCCGATTTTCATCAGTGGGTCCAAAAAATGAACTGATTGCGGAACGAGAGACATTTCCTTCCCCCGCAACATTCCCTGTCGTTTTGCCGTCAACGGTTCGCCTTTATACGTTATCGTGCCACTGACATTCGCATGATTTGGGAGAATCCCTAATAGCGCATGTGCTAGCAGGCTTTTTCCAGATCCGCTCGCCCCAACAACGGCAACAATTTCTCCAGCCTCAATGGAGACATTCAAGTTCGAGATCACCTGATGGTTCACCTGTTTAAATCGAGACGTATATCGCTTAAAGGAAATTGATAGATTTTCTACTTCAAGAATAGCCATATGTTCACTCCTTCCCTTCTAATCTAGCGATCCATTCGGTTCTATGAAGCTACGAAGCTTTGCCCCAATTCGATCAAAAATCCGCACGATGAATAGCAAGCAAAGCCCTGGGAAAAACGCCAGCCACCAAGCACCTGAAGATAAATATTTCATCGATTCGGAAAGGATAATCCCGATTGCCGGCTCATGCGGTGAAATGCCAAAGCCTAAAAATGTTACAGCTGCCTCATGTAAAATCGCATGGGGGAATAGGAGAATAAAGCCGATTAAAATTTGTGGGGCTATATTTGGCAGCACATGATGAACAATCATCCACGCTTTTTTCTTCCCCATTTGCTTCGATATGTGTACATAATCTGAGGAACGAATTTGCATCACCTCTGCTCTTATCACCCGCGCCAAGCTTGGCCAATGGGTAACTGCGATACCGATGGCGATGCCGTGAAATCCCCCGCCAATTGTAAAGGCAATAAGAATGAGGGTAACAAGATGTGGAACACTGAGAAAAACATCGATTAGCCATGAGATCATTCTATCAGCCCATTTCCCTAGCATTGCCGCACAAACTCCGAGCAATGTCGCGATCGCCGTGCTCCCTGCTGCACCAATCACCCCGACCCCGATACTTATAAAAAGACCCTTCAACGTTCTCGCAAACATATCTCTCCCTAACCAATCTGTCCCAAATAGATGGTCAAATGATGGCGGGGCATTTCTTATACTAAGATCTGTTGTAATCGTCTTTTCATCTAGTAAAAGGCCAGTCATAAAAACTGTAACTAAGATAACTACCCCTAGCAGCATTGTCACAGCTGCCCTCTGTCTTCCATTTATCGCTAGACTTTTAGATTTATATCCTCTTAAAATTTGACTCATAGCTGCCTCACCTCACGCATTCTCGGATCTAATAGAAAGTAAATCAAATCAGCTAGTACATTTCCGACAAATACGAATAAGGAGCTAAAAATAACAAGACCTAGCAATAACGGAACATCACCATTTAAGCCAGATTCGACCATCGCTTGCCCTAGTCCTGGATAAGAAAAAATTTGCTCCGCTAAAATGGCTCCTCCAAACAATTCGCTAAATGCCGCCAATTGAAGAGTAATCGCAGGGAGAGCGATATTTCGCAGGCCATGCCGCCAAAACAGCAAAAACCCTCGCTCCCCTCTTGCTTTTGCAAAGACGATGTATTCACTTGAAAGAACATCAATTAATTTCTCACGCGTATGCAAAGCGACATTTGCCACACCTACAATGCTTAGTGTTAAAGCAGGAAGGAAAAGATGCTGTAATCGCTCAAGAAAGGTCACATCCTCTGCAAGAACGCCAGCAGGTACTCCAAGACCAATCGGAAACCAGCCTAATATGACAGCAAATAGGATAAGGAGCAACAGGCCAAGCCAAAATGTCGGGGTTGAGGCAAGCGTATAGCAGTATCCAGTAATGAGCCGATCGATCCAGCTATCCTTTTTCATTGCCGAAACGACTCCCATTGAAAAGCCAATTAGTCCTGATAAGAGCCAAGCTGTCAGCATGAGGACGAAGGAATGGAAAAATCGCTCCGCAATAATTTGTGAAACAGGCTGGCGGTAAATCATCGATGTCCCAAGGTCACCAGCTATTAATGCTGAAAGCCATTGATAAAATTGGACGAGGATCGGCTGATCAAGTCCCCAGTACGCAGCAATTGCCTCTCGCTGTTCAGGCCCAACCTTTAATAGATCAGCCCCGATATAGGCTTGAATCGGGTCAATAGGTGAATTTTTCACTAACAGAAATGAGATAAAGCAAACGGCAAGCAATAATGTCACCATTCTGATGATTTTAGCGAAAACAAACAAGCCGAGCCTTTTCCCAACGTTTCTTTGCAAGCTCATTCCGTCCATTTCCATTCAACGAGATTATCGGTAATTGGCCAGCCATGCTCATGTGGCTCGATTTTTTGTTCACCAATATCAAGCTTTTCATCCACTAAATATAAATGATCGATATTGACTAACCAAGCAAATGGTGCATCACCTTTCGCACTTAAACCTGTTTTCCCGTCCCATTGTGCTTTTTTCCATAGCTCGATTGCCGCCTCCTCACTCTGTGCATGAAGGGCTTCATCCATGTAACGGTCAACGGTGTCATTTTTATAAAAGCCTGTATTAAAGTAATCCTTGCCAGCGTTTTTGCTGCTGTAAATATTGTATAATTCATGTGGGTCATGGCTTCCCCACCCCATTAACACGGCATTTGCATACATTTCCTTCTCAATCATTTCCCAGCTTTTCCCCTCAATGTTTATCTTGATGCCGATTTCCTTCATCATGTCTGCAACAACAAGGGATAAAGATTGTCTTATGACATCATCTGCCGGATATAATAAGGTGAATTCAGCCTTAACTCCGTCCTTTTCGACAATTCCATCACCGTTTTGATCCGACCAGCCTGCATCGTGTAAAAGCTTTTTCGCGTTTTCAACATCGCCATCCTTAAACGCTGTTTCCGGATTCCACCATGGCAAGCCATCAACCGCTGAGAACGCAGGTGAGCCGTATCCTTCCAATACGCCATTAATTAATTCCTCTCGATTTGTCGCAAGGTTGATCGCCTTACGGATCGCTGGATCAGCCGTTACATCGTTGCCTATTGGTAATCCATCCTCAGTAACCTCACCTGACTTTACAGTTGGAAAGGCTATCCCTCTATTATCAACCGTTTCGATTGCTTCAAGACGCATCCCTGATACCTCTTTTTTACTAAAGGCAGCTGGGATCGAAGCGACATCAACTTCACCAGTTTGTGCTGCGGCAAAGGCTGCATCCTCATTTAAAAATAAGAAGGTTACCTTTTGAAAATATGGCTTTTTGTCATAATAATTCGGATTCGCCTCAACGATGAGCTGCTGTCCTTTATCCCATTGCACAAAGCGATAAGGACCAGAGCCAACTGGATGCTCGGCATAATCCTCTCCATACGCATGCTTCGGGACAATCCCTGTTGCAATTAACGAATTGACAAAGGTAGACTGTGCTTGCTTCAACGTAAATCTGACTGTCGTTCGATTAACAGCCTCGACACTCTGCAACATTTGAAAATCTAACACAGAGCCATTTGTTGCAGCTGTTTCAAATGTAAATTTCACATCCTCTGCTGTTAATGGCTTCCCATCGGAAAAGGTGACATCCTCTCTTAACGTAATAGTCCACACCTTTCCGTCGTCACTGACAGTGTAGCCAGTGGCAAGGTCATTCACAATGTCCAACTTGGCATCTCTTTTTAACAATGTGCTTTGAAAGAGCGGTGAACCGTACCGTCCCCAGCCTGTCGTCGGATCAAAGCCATTTTCAGGCTCACTGCCAACCGCAAGAACGAGCTCATCCTTTCTAGCTTCACCACTTTTTTCTGCAGATTGCATCGTTTCCGTCTTCCCACAGCCTGCTAGTACCACGAAAAAAACGAGAGCCGTACATAACAAGAAACAAAGCTTTCGATTCATCATTTCTTCTTCCATCCTTTTTCGTCTTAGATTTCAAGACTTAAATTTGTTCGACTGGCGCAAGGGTAAACTTTCCGTAATCGACACCCTTTAAGCTCGTAAGCTGATTGCTTAACAGCTCGATGTCATCTGCTTTTCCCTTTACAACGATAATCTCTAAACAGCTTGCATGGTCTAAATGAAAATGCATTGTCGCAAGAATGAGATGATGCATGTGATGCTGGATCGCCGTCATTTCTTCAAGCAAATGCCGTTGATGATGGTTATAAAACAATAGGAGGCTTCCTGCGACAAGCTGTTCATCATCCTCCCATGATTGCTGAAGCAGCGCATCGCGAACTAAGTCACGGACTGCCTCTGAACGATTTTCATAGCCTCGCTTTTTCACTAAATGATCAAATTTCCTAAGCAGGCTGCCCTCCATTGAAACGCCAAATCTCTTTAACATTGAATCTTCCATCTTAACCACCACTATGAATTTATTCGTAACACATTTTTAACTATTCGTAGCACGATATGGCAATATGAATGGCTAGACGTGCCTGTAAGCTATCCCTTACGCCACTCTAGCGCTTCTCCTTGCTTCAGTTCCTTCATTATGAAACTCTCACATTCTGAAAATATCCTTTCAATCATCGGGGTGCTATTTGCTAAAACTCTTAGCGACATTCCCTTTATACTTAATGAGCTAATCCCGATTCGGCTTTCCTTTGCATAGCTTGCTAGCTTTGTTCGAAGCTCATCAATAAAGCCTTCTGTCACGCCTGGATGAATAAAAAACAATGTCCCAATATGTGTATAGCCTTCAAGGTACATAAGCTTTTCCAGCTGTCCATTTGGCTGTAATAGCAAATGGTCATAAGCTTGAAGTGTGCCGTCAACGAAGATTTTCATTTTCGAAGCCACCTTTTTATAGGTGAACAGCTCTCCATCATCAGACCAGCCTGGCGTAATCATGTCGGTATAATAAAATACAGCTAATGAGCTCATATGCACATTTGTTTGCTGGGTAAAATTTGCATCCTTATAGAGAATAAGTGAATCCTGTTTCACATAGAGCTCACTGTTCGGCTCTAAAACAAAATCCATCGTTTGCTTCACACCAAAGTGTGGTGATTTATAAACCTTTGTAGATGCCTGTGTCGTAAGCGCTAGCCTAGAGGAATCGGAAACGACAACCTCTGTTTTATATGAATCACCATCAACATAGCCGCCCCCAACATGAATCAGTGTTAGCAATGGCAGATTATCCTGTAAAAACGTTGGTCTCGTAATTTTTAGAACCCCATCAAAAAGGCTATTCGTCACAACGGAGCGGTCTCTTTTTTTCCCAATTTTCACTTGAAGAAAGCCAGTATATGTCATGCGTCTAATCCGACCAGGAATGCCTCTCTTCGAATCCATTCAACAATGTCAGCGACACCTGTTCCATCCTTTAAATTTGAGAAAATAAATGGCTTATCTCCTCGCGTTATAAGTGTATCCTCTCGCATCACCTCAAGGTTTGCCCCGACATATGGTGCAAGATCAATTTTATTAATGATGAACAAATCAGACTTAATCATCCCTTGGCCACCCTTTCTCGGGATTTTCTCCCCTTGGGCAACATCGATAATATAAATCGAGAAGTCGACTAATTCTGGAGAGAACGTAGCAGCCAGGTTATCCCCACCGCTTTCAACAAAAATTAAATCAAGATTAGGGTGTCTGTCATTTAATTCCTCAATCGCGGCAAAATTCATTGAAGCATCCTCGCGAATCGCTGTATGCGGACAGCCACCAGTTTCTACTCCGATAATTCGGTCCTCTGGCAATGCCCCATTACGAATGAGAAATTGTGCATCCTCCTTCGTATAAATATCATTTGTAATAACCGCAAGCTCTAAATCCTTCATAAGCTCACGGGTTAATTTATCAACAAGCAATGTCTTTCCTGCACCAACAGGTCCACCAATTCCAATTCTAATAGGCTCTCCCATTTCATCTCATCCTTTCGAATTTTTATGACATAAATAACCGTACGGAAAGCTGTTCATGAATCATTTGTGCAATTTCTAAGCCTGGGGTAGCTGCACCAAATTCGTCTTCACTTGTCACAATGATAGTAGAGACGAGCTCCTGCAAAAACGGTTGAAGCTCACGTAATATTTTTTGTCCATCCGTTTGACCAAGCGGAATTCCTCGTACCCCGTTTTGGATAAGCGATGTTGCCGTTGTAAACAGATATGTTGATAACGTTGTCGGCAAATCGATTTTCAATGCTTCACACACAATCGCAAAAACAATGGAGCTATGTCCGTGTAGCACCTTCGCTTTTAGCTTTGCTTCATACGTTTGCAGCAGGTTAATACTATAAAGCTCATTCATCACCTTTGTTAGCTGCCGGCCAATTCGTTTATTGCCTTCCCGTGTTTCCTTCGCATTCGTTAGCGCAAAAAGCTCCTCATCGATGCGCCAAATGGCTTCAAGGTCTTTCTCTTGAATCGCCTCATATGCTAGCCTGCAAGCGAGTCCGTCAGTATAAACACATTGAGTGGATAAGTATTGCTTCATCGCAAATAGAAAGGTTTCCTTATTGGTGATTTTCTCCTCCTGAATATACGTTTCCAGTCCGAATGAATGGGAAAAAGCACCTGAAGGGAAATTCGAATCACAAATTTGCAGAAGATGAAACAGCTTATTCGTCATGTGAATGGCCAATATGCTTAAACGCTTCCTTCATTTTCCGCTTCTCCCTTACAAACGGAACAGCAAGCTCGTTCAGCAATCTTTCCACTAAATAGTCATACTGAACAATCATTTCATTCTGTTCAAATTGTGCTGGCAAATGGCGATTTCCAAGCTGGTGAGCGATTTCCCCCATTTGCTGCACCGATGTCGGCTGAATGACAAGAACATCATCCTCGATGACGCTTATGACAATCGAATTTTTTTCATCTTGATATAAAATATCGCCATCCTTTAATTCCTTCCCACCCTTAAGACGAATGCCAAGCTCTTTGCCATGGTCTGTTTTGACACGTTGAATTTTTTTCACTAAATCATCGCTTCGTAAATACACACGTTCAACATGGTGTGGCGCCTTCTCGAGCTCTTTCACATTGCCAATTACCTTTTCAATAATCATCTTCCTCACCTCAAAATAAAAAGTATCGTTGTGCTAATGAAACCTTTTCATCTGGCTCACAGGTAATCAATTCACCGTTCACCTTCACCTCATAGGTTTGTGGATCCACTTCGATTTCAGGCGTTTCTCCGTTTAACTTCATATCTTTTTTCGTTAGCTTACGAATATTTTTGACGACAGCGATTTTCTTCTGTAGCCCGAGCTTTTCATGAACACCTTTCACAAAAGCAGCATGTGATAGAAATGTATACGATGTCGCATATTTTGCTTTCCCGAAGCTAGCAAACATCGGTCGGTACATGCTCGGCTGTGGTGTTGGAATCGATGCATTCGGATCGCCCATCACACTCCAGGCAATCATTCCGCCTTTTACGATAAGTTCTGGCTTTGCCCCAAAAAAGGCAGGATTCCAAAGGACAAAATCAGCAAATTTACCAACTTCAATTGAACCAACATAGTCAGAGATTCCGTGGGCAATCGCTGGGTTTATCGTGTATTTTGCGATATAACGTTTGACACGAAAATTATCATTCTCTTCACCCTTGATAAGCTCTCCCCGCTGCCGCTTCATTTTATCTGCTGTTTGCCACGTCCGAGAAATCACCTCACCAACTCTTCCCATCGCCTGCGAATCAGAGGAAATGATGCTAAACACCCCAAGGTCATGAAGAATATCCTCAGCTGCAATGGTTTCCTTGCGAATTCGTGAATCAGCAAACGCTAAATCCTCTGGAACAGACGGATCCAAATGGTGACAAACCATCAGCATATCCAAATGCTCTGCAATTGTATTAACGGTAAACGGTCTTGTCGGATTTGTTGACGACGGCAGGATGTTCGGATATGAGGCAGCTTTAATAATGTCTGGTGCATGACCTCCGCCTGCTCCTTCGGTATGATACGTATGGATCACCCTTCCATCAATGGCCCTTAACGTATCCTCGACAAAACCACCTTCATTGAGCGTATCGGTATGAATAGCAATTTGAACATCGAATTTGTCGGCTACGGTTAACGCTGTATCGATATTCGCTGCCGTTGTCCCCCAATCCTCATGAAGCTTTAAGCCAACTGCACCCGCTTCGATTTGCTCGATAAGTGCCGCTTCACTCGAGGAATTCCCCTTACCGAGAAACCCTAAATTCATCGGAAACTCTTCTGCCGCCTTGAGCATTTGGCTAATATTCCACTCACCAGGTGTACACGTCGTTGCATTCGTCCCAGTTGCGGGGCCAGTCCCCCCACCTAGCATTGTTGTTATGCCTGATTCGATCGCGACTTGAATTTGCTGCGGGCTAATGAAATGAATATGTGTATCAATCCCACCTGCTGTTAAAAGATTCCCTTCACCAGCAATGACCTCAGTTGAGGCACCTATGACAATGTCAACATCATCCATTAATAGCGGATTCCCTGCCTTGCCAATGCCAACAATGATGCCATCCTTTACGCCGATATCTGCTTTGTAAATCCCGGTATAATCAACAATTAAAGCATTCGTTACAACTAAATCGACGGTATCACTCCGCGTAGCTAGCGGATGCTGGCCCATTCCATCACGAATGACCTTGCCACCGCCAAACTTTACCTCATCTCCATATGTTGTATAGTCCTTTTCGACTTCGATAAACAGCTCGGTATCAGCAAGTCGAACCTGGTCGCCTGTCGTCGGCCCGAACATATCCGCATATTGCTTACGTGACATTTGAAAACTCATGATTCCTCACCTTTCTCAAGCGATCCATTCGTCATATTGTTTAAACCAAAAACCTTCCTTTCACCGGAAAAGGAAATAAGCTGAACTTCCTTGCTATCACCCGGCTCAAAGCGGACCGCTGTTCCAGAAGGAATATTCAATCTTTTCCCAAATGCCTTTTCACGGTCAAAGGCAAGAAAGCTATTCACCTCATAAAAATGAAAATGTGAACCAATTTGCACAGGGCGGTCTCCTCTATTAACAACCTCTAACGAAATTGCCGTTTTCCCCTTATTACACGTAATGGCCTCACTTTTCAGCCTGTACTCACCTGGTATCATCCTTCACCCTCTTTTCCTTTATCATCCTGTTAAACAATCGGATCGTGAACAGTCACGAGCTTCGTCCCATCAGGGAATGTCGCCTCAACCTGGATATCATGAATCATTTCAGGAACTCCCTCCATGACATCGTCACTCGATAAAATCGTTCGTCCATACTGCATCAGCTCAGAAACAGACTTTCCATCACGAGCGCCCTCCATTACCTCGTATGTAATAATGGCGATCGCTTCTGGGTAATTTAATTTCAGTCCCCTTGCTTGTCTTCTTCGTGCTAAATCGGCGGCGACGACGATCATTAGTTTTTCGTGTTCTCGTGCTGTTAGTTTCATGCTTTCACCTCCTTGGGGACAGTCCCCCACTCCTTTAAACCACTAAACTGGGGACAGTCCCCCACCGCTTTAAACCGCTAAATAACGATGCAATTCTTCCTCATTCAGCTCATCACACTTCCCACTCAGCACCATGTGCCCCTTATCAAGGATGTACACCTCATCTGCACACGACAAAACAGCGTCTAAGTTGTGCTCGATTAATAAAATCGACATCCCCTTTTCTCGTGATATTTTCACGAGGACGTCCTGAATGAGCTGAACAATTGATGGCTGGATTCCTTCCATCGGCTCATCAAGCAAGAGGAGCTTCGGGTTGGAAATAATCGCGCGGGCAATCGCAAGCTGCTGCTGCTGACCACCACTTAAATCTCCACCTTTTCGATCAATCATCTCTTCAAGGACAGGAAACCACTCAAAGATTTCCCTCGGGATTTCCGATGATCGCTTCGACTTAGGCAGTGCCTCCATCCCAAGAAGCAGATTTTCCTTAATCGTTAAATCGGAAAAAATCTCCCTTCCTTGTGGGACATAAGCCATCCCCGCTCTTGCGCGGTGCTCTGGCCGTTCCTTCTTCCATTCAGTCGTCCCAAACGTAATCGTCCCTTTGTCAATTGGCAAAAGCCCCATGATTACCTTGACGAGAGTTGTTTTCCCTACCCCATTCCGTCCGAGAAGCCCAACAATTTTCCCTTCAGGAATCTCCATTTGAACGTTTCGGAGGATCATCGTTTCATCATAGCCAGCCTGAAGCTCTTGTATATGAAGCATCCTATCCCTTCCTTCCTAAATACACATTCCTGACCTCTTCGTTTTCCTGAATATCATCCATTGAGCCCACGCAAAGCACCTTGCCCTCGTGCATAACAACAACCTTCGTTGAGAAATTTCGAACAAAATCCATATCATGCTCAACAATCAGCACCGAGCATTCCTTAGCAATTTCCTCAATTAACTGCCCTGTCTTTGTTCGCTCCTCACCAGACATCCCCGCAATCGGCTCATCCAATAACAATAGCTTCGGTTCCTGGATTAACTGCATGCCAATCTCTAACCATTGCTTTTGTCCATGTGATAGAGAGGAGGCTGGCTCATTTCGGACATCATACAGCCCGATTCTCTCTAACAACTCCTCGATCTTCTGTTTTTGTCCCGAGCCCATTTTCGCAAACAACACGGAAAACAAATTTTTGTTTTGCTTCATCGCAATTTCTAAATTTTCAAACGGGGTTAAATGCAAAAAGATACTCGGTGCTTGGAATTTCCTAGCAACCCCATGATGGACAATTTTTTGCTCAGAAAGCTTTGTCAGCGTAACATCCCCAGCAAACCTCACTTCCCCATTCGTTGATTTTGTTTTCCCACAAATGACATCAAGCAACGTCGTCTTCCCAGCACCATTCGGCCCGATTAAAAATAAAATTTCGTGATGATGAACATCTAAATTGACCCCTTGGAGTGCCTTAAAGCCGGAGAAATCAACCATGACATCACGACACGACAGTATCGGCTGCATTTTTCTCCACCTCCTTCCCCTTTTTAAAGAGACCGAGCTTAAGCTTATCAACTAAGCCTGCCAAGCCATTTGGTAAATATAAAACAACGATGATGAAAAGCGCCCCTAAAATAAACGTCCAAAAATCAGGATATGATTCACTTAAGAAGCTTTTCGCACTATTCGTCAAAATCGCGCCAATCGCAGCACCTAAAATCGAATATCTGCCACCGATCGCCGCCCAAAGCACCATCTCAACAGAAGGAATAATCCCCATCATCTCAGGTGTAATCATCCCAACCTGTAAGACGAAAAGCGCACCGGCAATCCCAGCAAATGCTGCTGAAAGCCCATAAATAAACACTTTATACGTAGCTGGATTGTACCCAAGGAAGCGAAGACGATTTTCCCCATCCCGAATCGCGATAAGCACTCTCCCGAACCGAGTCTTCGTTAAAACAAGCGAAATCACCATAATCACCGCCAAAATGATGACCGTTAAATAATATAAGAAGCTTTTCGTCTGCGGATCCGCTAACGGTACTTGAAAAACAGTGAAAAAATTCGTTAACCCACTCGTTCCCCCTGTAATATGCTGCATCCCAATAAACAACGTAACTGCCACAACGACAACCGCCTGCGAGATAATCGAAAAGAACACACCTTTAATCCGATTTTTAAACGTAAAATACCCGATGATACAAGCGATAATGAAAGGAACAAGAACCGCTGCTGCAATTGCGACAAACGGATTTTTGAACATCGTCCAAATAAACGGCACCTCAGTAATTCCGTTCCATTCCATAAAATCAGGAATCCCACTCGGCGAAGCCTCTAATTTCAAATACATCGCCATACAATAGGCACCTAGGCCAAAATAAACCCCATGCCCTAAGCTTAAAATGCCTGTGTACCCCCAAATCAGACATATTCCCACGGCAATAATCGCATAGCATAAAAACTTCGCTAATAACCCGACGCGAAAATCAGAAAGAAAAAGCGGGGCAACTAACAGCAATAAAATAAACACACCATAATACGCACCTTGGTTATACTTCTTTAACATGACTTCACCTCCATTAATCAAGCGCTCGTACCTTCGCACCTACAAGTCCAGTAGGCTTCCATTGTAGGAAAAGAATAATAAATGCAAACACAACAACCTTGGCAATCGTTGCACTTGTTGAAAGCTCAACAAATGTACTTAAAATCCCTAGTAGCAATGCTGCAAAAATCGTACCCTTCAGCTTGCCAACTCCACCTAACACAACAATCATAAAGGCATCCACGATATACGACGTCCCAAGAGTCGGACCAATTGAGCCGAGCAACGTTAACGAGCAGCCCGCAATTCCAGCAACTCCACTCCCTAACGCAAACGCGAGACTATCAACTCTTCTAGTCGAAACACCTAAGCAAGACGCCATATCACGATTCAACGTAACGGCCTTCATTCGTCTGCCTGATGATGTCTTATAAAGATAGATAAAGAGAAAAACTAAACTAATCACGACTAAGCCAATGATAAACAGACGCTTATAAGGGAATGTTACCCCTGCTAATGTAAGCCCACCGTTTAACCATTCAGGTGCAATCACAGCAACATTCGGTGCACCAAAAATGCTTCGTGCTGCCTGTTGTAAAATCAAGCTAACTCCCCATGTAGCGAGTAAGCTATCAAGTGGTCGCTCATACAAAAACCTAACAATGCTTTTTTCAATTAATAAGCCAATAAGTGCAGCTACAATAAAAGCGAGAGGAATGGCGAGAATAAAATAATAACCAAACGCCGATTGCGGAAGATATTGAATGAATGCCTGCTGAAGAACATACGTGGTATAAGCACCAATCATAATAAACTCTCCGTGCGCCATGTTAATAATATTCATTTGTCCAAACGTAATCGCAAGTCCTAACGCAATCAACAACAGGATCGAACCAAGGCTCACCCCGTTAAATAGCTGGGTCACAATAATTGACATTGTACTCCCTCCTTCTGTTGGTAATTGAAAAAGAAATCAGTACCCGCTCGCTCTTTTTCTAGCAACCTACTAAAATCAAGAACGAACGGAGTACTCACATTATTTCTGTCCTAATTCAGACGCCCAATCATATGACTTTAAATATGGATCTGGCTTAATCGGCTCACCTGAATTCCACACCTCTTTAAATTGTCCATCTGCTTGAACCTGACCAATCCGGACTGTTTTATAAAGATGCTGTGTTTCTCCGTCAATTTTGACAAGACCACCTGGTGCTTGGAACTCGATTCCATCTGCCGCTTCCTTGACCTTATCTACTTCAACTGATCCAGCCTTTTCAACTGCTGCAGCCCATAAATACACAGCATTGTACGCAGCCTCAATCGGGTCACCCGTCACACGATCATCGCCATATTTCTTTTTGTAGTTCTCAACAAACTTTTTATTTTCTGGCGTATCTGTTGTTTGGTAATAGTTCCACGCTGCATAATGCCCTTCAAGAACATCTGCACCAATTCCGCGAATTTCCTCCTCAGCAACACTTACTGATAAAACAGGAATATCCTCTGGTGTAATCCCTGCATCACTTAATTGCTTGAAGAAGGCAACATTGCTATCGCCGTTTAATGTATTAAAAATTACACTTGGTTTCGCTGATTTAATTTTGTTAATAATCGTGTTGTAATCTGTATGCCCCATTGCCGTATATTCCTCAGCAACGACCTTACCGCCCTTCGCCTTAACTTGTGCGTTAATAATTTGGTTTGCCGTTCTTGGGAACACATAATCAGAACCAACTAAGAAGAAATCTTTCCCAACGTTTTCTAGCAACCAATCAACCGCAGGAACAATTTGTTGGTTTGTTGTCGCTCCGGTATAGAAGATATTCGGGGAGTCTTCCATCCCTTCATACTGTACTGGATACCAAAGCAAGCCATTGTTTTGTTCAAATACTGGAAGCATGGCTTTTCTACTTGCTGACGTCCAGCCACCAAAAACCGTTGCAACCTTATCCTGTTGAAGAAGCTTTGTCGCCTTCTCAGCAAACGTCGGCCAATCTGATGCCCCATCCTCAACAACTGGCTCAATTTGCTTTCCAAGCACCCCACCAGCCGCATTAATCTCTTCAATCGCCATTAATTCTGCATCACGTAAGGAAACCTCACTTATCGCCATCGTGCCACTTAATGAATGAAGAATCCCAACCTTAATCGTATCTCCACTAGACTCGGACCCACTAGAGCTTGAGCCTGAAGACGACTCCTGCCCAGGCTCACTCGTTTGCGATGAACAAGACGCAAGCATAAGCACCATCATAAAAAGAACTAAAAAACCTTTTTTCATCTCAGTACACCCCTCTTTTTTCTTTTGGTTTAGCGTTAGTTTCTGATAACTTCAATGTTTGTCATATTTTCTATCACATTATGTAAAGATTTCTAACACTAAAATCATAATATACTGAAAATTAACTATTTTCAATTGGTTTTTTGATCATTTTTTACTACAAAATAGACAGAAACCGTTACCAATCTAGTGATATCAACAATAAATAATGTAATAATTTCTCACATCAAAAAAGTGTTCTTCTTCACTTTTGCATTTAGTGCATCAAAAAAGGTGCTATCCCTCTCCTGACTTGCGCGAATAAGGAATAACACCTTTTTTATTTAGTGTGAAAACATATAAATTAACGAATTGATACCATAGATAAATGAAAAGTTACTAATTAAGGGAAAAGAAACGATAAAATGGACATGATACTCGATTCCATCCATACGAAAAAATCAATGTATACGATCCAGTTGTTCGGTCAAACTACTAGGTGGAAATCCACTATAGAAAGGAAGCAACAATCATGATGAAGGAACTAATCGAGTCCGCAATCAAAAACGTAGAAAAGGCTTACGAAAACCCCGAGTCCGCAGACTTAACCGACACAATCAAACAGCTTCAGGAAGCAAAGGAGCAATATGGTGATAAAGGAACAATGATCGAAAATGCGATTACCGCGTTAATTCAAGCACAGCATTCAATTGCACATATGGATACTGCGAAGGATTTTGCACCGTCGTCAGCATTTGGGCAGGCGCATAATGCTTTGGAGCAGGCGATGGAGTCCTTTGTTGAGGTGGATAATGATCCGGTTTGAGGTTGGCAAATGAAGAGACGTTTCACACGATTCCATTAGGAAGCGCGTGAAACGTCTCTATATCTCCTTTATATTATCCTTAACCCGTTTCACTTTAAACACTGTACTTTTTGGTATATTTGGATTATGATGCACGACATACGCTTTAGAAAAACGATACAGGTATTCTTCTTCATGTGATTTTGGAGTGAGGATAATCATTTTTCGTTGCAATTCTTGTTCGTATAATCCGAACACTTTATCTTTTCTCCCCTCATCTAGGGCACTATCAAATTCATCTAGAACAATGTATCCTGGTGATGAGTCAATAGTTTGCAATAATGCAAGTGCAAACAATAAAGAACTGAGTGATTCCTCTCCACCAGATACACCTTTTCCTACTTTGCCACCACGTGCTTTAACACTAACATCTTCTAATTTTCCACGGTGGCCTTCTTTTCTTGCCTTAATAAAAAGCGTGTACCGAATTTGTCCTCGTCGATCGGTATTCATATCCCATTCGATTTTTCCTTCAAAACCGAATAAAGTCATATAGTTAACAAATTTCTGGTTCACACCTATAATCTTCATATTAATAGTATCTTCAAGTTCTTCTTTAAATCGCTCCATTCGTTCCGAATACTCTTCTAATAAAATCCTTGATTTTTTCACTTCATTCTCTGACCGATCATATTCCTCTTTCATTTTCGCATAGTTTTCAGGCGCAGCTTCATCTATCCCAGTTTCGTTTAATGCAAATTCAAAAATTGTTTTTCCATTATTGCATAAGTCTTCTGCTTGAGGTTTTGTTAACTCAGAAAATGCCCCGATCTCATCGGTAAATTTAGCAACCAATTCTTTCGTAATTTCTTGAAGCATCTGTACTTCTTTTCTTGTTCGAGTATATCCTTCCTCGTTTGATATCCTTTCTTCTGAACTTTCTTTTATTTGCCGCTCCATTTGGTCAATTTCTCGGTCCTGGAAAGAAAGCTCTGCTTCTGTATCTTCTAGTTTTCTCGATAGCTGTTTTTCATCACGTCGTTTTGTATCTAATGTATTTGAAATTTCATCTAATAAATGATTCTTTTCTTTTTTACTTTGACTAATATCCATAAAGATACTCTTTAAATCCTGAACTTCCGTTATTTTCGCCTGTTCTTTTTGAAATTGTTGGTAGATTTCTAGATATTCTCGGTAAGTTGATTTGGATAGTTCCCATCTAACTAATGACTTTCTTTGTTCATGTAACTCATTTTGAATCCTTCGATATTCATTTTCATTAGCTTCTATTTCTATCCTTACTTTATCATACTGACTTTGCCGCCATTCTCTTTCACTTTCTTTCGTTAAGAACGCCTCAGCCTCTTTAAGAGACTCTTTTCTCCTAAAGAGGATAGAATTTCGATTATTAAGATCATGATTATCTTGTTCAAGTTGAACCTTTCTTTCCTTGACCTGTGTAAGTTCTTTCTCCAGTTTCACTCGCTGAATTTCTAGCACCTTTTCACTTAATATGATTCTTTTTTCCTCTTGTGGTCCACGAATCCCTTTCTCATCAACTAGCATCCCATTTACGATTAATGGCTTTTCTTCTTTAAAAAATGATTCTATCCACCAAAGAGCTTTAATTGCAAAGGGATATAGACGCTCATCTAGATGATTTTTCACTTTTAGATGCTTGTCTTGTAGATGAATGATTGTTCTGTCTGGAATTAGGTTTGGTAATGAAACATGATAAAGATCATTTGGAGCTTGAAATATTTTTTTATTAACAAATATCGTATATTTGATCGTATCGAATAAGTATTCATCATTTTGGCTTGCTGCCTCATCTAATTCTACAAGCTCACGTAACGGATAAACCTCAATCTGATTTCGTTCAAAATATCGGATGGACTGCTCCTGGCGCAGATTGTATACTTTATTATTTTTTAGTAGTGTCAGTTCTTTTTCTATCTTTTGCTCTTTTTCATTCGCATCACGTAATCTATCTTTATTATGCTCAATTTCAAGATTATTTCGATCCATCTCCGTTTGAACCGTATTACTACTTTGATAAGTCTCGATTAAGTCATTATATTTTATTTCAAGCTCTTTATCCTTCTTAATTTCAATTGATAATAACGCACTATTTGATTTTAGGACATCCAATCTATCCGATAATCTACTAGCTCTTGTAACCATTGCATTTATAGAAGTATCTAGTTCATTATATTTCCTTTCCGCTTCAGTCAGCTTTACCTTAACTTCTCCTTCTGACATACCAATACGGTCAACCTGTTTTGTTATCTCGGCAATTTGTTCAGATATTGCCTCGATCTTCTCGTTGGTTTCTTTTAACTGTTTATTTAAATCTTCTACCTCTAATTCCAATTCTTTTTCTCGATTTTCAAGTTGGCTAAGCAGCACTCTAAATTGCTGAAATTCTTCCTTTTTGTCAAAGAGATAGATTTCCTTCTGCCGTTTCGCGTCAATCTTTTCCTTCTTATTCGCTAACAATTCTTCAATTTGTAATTTTAGCGAGTCAATTTGTTTTAGATAATATGTTTCCAACCATTTTAAGCCACGATAATATTGGTTAAATCCTTCCTCACGGCGGCGATTTCGATCATGGTACCGTTCAAGTTCCATTTCCTTTTGCTTTAAATGCATTTTATTAAGACCTTGTTTGCCCTCTGCTTCTTGTAAGCTTTGCTCCGTTTCTTTAACAAGCTCCTTACTTTCTTCCCAATTTTTCTGAATTTTATTGATTCCGTTCATCTCACTAAAAATTCGGAAACGTTCCTCTGGATGCATAATAGCAAATTGGTTGACTTCCTTTTGGTACCAAATTAAATAAAAGGCATCTGGGTCGACAGCATACTTATACAACACTCGATTTTTATATTCCGAAAAATTCAAATTGCCACCACTAGTAAATTTCGTAGTGCGCTCCCATTTGTCAATTTCGTCGCCCTCTTCAATATAAAACTCTCTTTTCATTTGTTCACCAGGTTTTTGTTCAATTTCCAAGCGGAATTGTACATAAAGGGGGGCATCGACCATAATTTCTCCTGCATTTTTGAATAGAAGATCAACTTTCGCTCTCCAAGTCTGATTCGATGGTAGATTATTAGACTTTAACCCTTCTACGTCTACTTTACTCGAATAAAGAACCCCACCCATACAAAAGGTTACAGTTGACTTCCCCGCTCCGTTAGGGCCGGAGATTAGAATATGCTCATCGTCCCCAGATAAATCCAATGCGGTAGGCGTATAATCTCGAATTCCAGAAAATCTAAGTCTCCAAGGTATCATTTGGCAATCCCCCATTCATGTTGTAGCGTTTAAAGAAGCGAAGGACATCCTCCAAATGAAGCTGATTAGATTGACTGAACTCGGCATATCTTCGTAAAAATGAATCAGAAAAAAGATGGGCACCAATCGTTGTTAGCTGATACGCTTCTTCATCTGAGGTAGTGTCATAGATTTCGATCGCACCTATTTTCTTCAACGGATCTAAATTCGCTTGAATTTTTCTTGTAACCTGTAACGATTCATGGCCAAAACTATTAATCAATTGTGAAAACAATGTATACTCATTTTGAAGCACTTCTTGATGATAAAAAAGAAACATAAGGATGGCTAAACTCTCCTTATTTAACACGTTTCTAGCTTGTTTTGCAGGAACACGCATAAGTGCCACTACTTGATTTCTACGCTCATCATAAATCACTTTGAAATAACGGTTAACAGCTTGATTCACTCGCTTTAAAAAAGAAAAAAATGCCTCTTCCCCATTTACACCAAGTAACTTTTCAACTTCTTTACGAGAAAGCCCAAAATTCCCCATTCGAATCGTAGCAGAGGAAGAAAATAAAATTTGCATAAAAGTAAGCTCTTCGTCCTTCGTTAAAAATCCTTGAATTGACTGTAATGCACTCAGGGGATTATCATTACTAAATTCACTTGCTTCGTTTTCTAATTCCGTAGCTGCCTTGTTCATCATCTGCCCACCTCCAATCTCTTTCTTCAACATTGCCTTGTAATTTCCGTTTAGCGTTTTGATCAATATCTGCCTTTTTATTTGCAACTAGTGCAGACACTCCGATTAAACCGTTTAATACATCACTCCACTTATCAGATCCAGCCTTTATCACTAACTCATCTAATCCAGCTTCTTCTACCTCATCAAGGTATTTTTCAATGTGCTCAGTATGAATCATTTGCTTCGTCATTTGCCATTTCGAATCACCCATTAATTCTTCTAAGCTTTCTTCCATGATTTCATCTATCTCTTGATATTCTTCCTCCAACTCCTCATCAATTTCATCTGTTACAGGTTCATAATTTTCAATATAGTCTATCCCTTGAGCTATAGCGTTTGGAGATAAGGGGCTAGCGAATTTAACCGGTACCCAAAGCCCATCCATCTCTTCATCCTCGTACTGCCCCTGTTCCATAAAGCTAAGAATTTGATGTGCGTTTGGAATATCGGAACCAATTGGCGGATCAAACGATTGCACGATAAAGTTTCTTAGTAAATCTGGTTGGATCGTTTTAATGAAATTTGTCTCTTGCAGATGGGCGAACTTGAGAATTTTGTTAATGGTACCAAGGCTAATTTTGATCCCTTCACTAATAGCTGTCATTCCTCGCTGTTTAATTGAAGCAAAGACTAATTCTTGATCAAATGTTTCAAATTTGGCGAGACGTTCAACCATTTTCATTTCCAATTCTTTCATCAATTGATGGATGACTTCTACTTGAGATAATGCATTACGATCAGCTAAATATTCTAATTCTCTTTCAGTAAGTAGCAAAATGGCTTCCTCTACATTTTTAATCATACTAGCTAATTTATTTCCACCAGAAATACCTTTATCATCATAGGCTTCACTTATTTCCGCATCTCGTTTCGCTTGAAACAACGATTTGGCAACATCGTCATTCATATAATATGCAAGCGAATCATTGGCCAATCGAATTAGAACATCCATCATTCTCTTCCCTAAATCGCGCATCTTTATTCGCTTTGGTGTCTTCGTTATCCAATTGAATTTTCCTAATACATAGATTAAGTGTTTCACATATTCAATCGTCATCTCTTCATCATAGCCATACGTGTGGCGATACCGATAAAAGAGCGTGTCCTCACTTTCAATCGATTCAGTCATGCCGAGTGCTTCTTGATTTATAAGATTAAGAACACGTATGAAGCGTAATACATTCTTTGGAGCATGAAATGATTCCTTGTCACTTAATTCATTTAAAACACCTGCTAAAGCAGCCATATCACGCATCGTTTGGAGTAGCTCTGGTTTGTCCTCATCTATGCTAAAAATAGAAATCAATGGTTGATCCAATTTCCCCACAGTTCTACTCCCCCAATCTCTTGCTCCTGTTCTTCTTTTTGAACATCTATTGCTCTTTCATATCTTGATTGAAACTCTTCCAACTTTTGAACAACTTCTAATGGTGGAATAACCCATTTCGTTAATACCGGATACCTTTGCGCGATTGCTCCTACAGCTTTGGCAATAATAAGTCCTGCTTCATCGACATCTGTCCAAATGATCACTTGTTTTACTTGCAAAACAAGTTGCTCTATCAATCGTCGATGTGCAGATCTTAACTGACCATCAATTCCTAATACGATACTCTTTGAATCTATCAAAAAGTTCTTTTCATAAGCCATCCTTGTTACGACCCCTCGATTCTCAACCAACCACAATACCTCCGCATTAGTTTGGAAGTCCTCGGTAAAAACTGCTAAATCTGTTGTTGCATGAATGGGTCCGTGCTTGTACGAAACACTTTCCCCCTGCATTTGCCCAGTAAAATAAATCGGTGTAATCGTACCTAAACTGCTTAGCCCAAGAAGATGTAATGGATACTCAAGTAACTCTTCAGCACTTTCTATAAATTCCTTTTTATAAGAATCAAATTCCTTTGAGCCCCCAATTCTGCGATAATGCCTAGCACCAATCTGCTTCCAATCAAAATGTTGTTCGATGATTGAAATTTGATAAAAGGCAACTAAAAAGTGCAAAAATAACAATTGCTTTTGAAACCTCCACGTAGGACTAATTTCGTTCATTTTATCCACAGTTACAATTTCATCTAACATTTCTTTTAATCTAATAAGTTTTTCTTTCCGTTTAAGGTTAGGTATAGGAGAAGATAACTTTGTCTTATTCCACTGATCTTTCCAATCAAGGAAGGAATTCATTTTCTCTGAAGCTCGTTCATTCTCAACTTGCTTTTTATAATGAAATAAAGACAATCCCATTCGATACTGTTCACTTATAACAGTTCGCTCGTCTTTCGCCAAGCGATACTCCCTAATAATCCATCCGTTTCGGATATACTCATACGTTTCGTTCGTAAGTTCGAATTGTTTCTTTGTCTTTGTGCTAGAAAATTCTTTGAGCAAACTATTAGGTGGTGTATTCTTGCAATTTAACCCCAACGTCAAAACCGCAACCGTCCTTCTAGTTCGGGTAGTCTTTTTTACAATAGGAATATCTACAATCCCATGATTCTCACTACTATCCAGTAAATGAATTTCTTCATTTTTCAATAAAATATTTTCATATAAATACTCTTTCCATGCATCATTTATCAAACTTTCGTCCCCCTCTAACGTAGTTTTATTTTATCATAGTGAAAGGAACAACTATCTTTTTAGAGGTTAACAATTTTTGTCAATTGAGGATTGTCTCCTTTGAAAATTGATATATTTGCTAAATGTTGATGTTCAAAAATAAAAAGCGAGAAAGCAATTACTTGATTTCTCGCATCAATATATATTGTTTTCAATTCATTGAACTCGAAATTCAACAATTGGTAACTGTATAGATTTTAACAATTTTTCATATTTTAACATCAATTAATACAAAGAACCATAGAGGAATTACGTCCAATTAAACGAGCCCTATGTGATTCATCTAAAGAAAAATCTGGTTCTCACACTACCATAGGCAGTACGAGAACCGTCCCTATTTCGCCTCTTCCCCTTGGTAAATCCGAAACGCTGGAACAATCGTATCTGAAACAATTTCCTTGCCCTTTTCACGAATGAAATCCAATTTATAATAAGCATCGAATCTTTGGCTAATCTCCGTTTTTACAAGCTCAGGTGGAGTAACAACGATGAATTGGAATTTCAGCTTTTCGGCTACTGCGAAGATTGGATCAAGGACATGTGCTGATGCGGCTTGTCCGAACGGGTTATCACAGACGAGTGGAACCCACCTTTGGTCTGTTTCACTCTTAACCGATAGTAGCATCATCATCATGACCATTCTTGCTGATAGCTTTTGCCCACCACTTCCATCGGATTTCGTCTTAGAGCCTTGATTAATCGTTTGCCATGTGGAATAATGCTCTTTTTGCGGTTTTCCGTACATAAAGGCATTATCCGTCCGCATGTTATAGACGAGTAGCTCAGGGTATCGATTTCTGAGAGACACAAATAAAATTTGCTCATCACTTATAAGCTGGTTTATTTCCTGGTCTAGCTCACGATTATTGTCGTCAATCATCTCAAATTGCTTCGTGATTTTATTTATCGCTGTGACGAAATGCTGCTTTAGCAGTGGCTCAATATCCTCGGCCTTTTTAGGTAAAATATCCTCTTTCAGCTGGACAAGCGGGAAGGCTCCACGCTCATTTTTCAGCTTCATTTTCGCAATCATCGAACGAATGGCCTCTGAAATGCTCATCACCTTCATGCTGGCACGGCTAGCCCAGAAGTTTTGCGCCTTTTCCGCTCGTTCTTTATCTCGTTCCAATTGCTCCAAGCCACTTTGTGAAAAACGCTTCATATTTTTCACAACGCTTTGAATATGTGCATAATGCCTTGTATCCATATGGTCTAGTGTTGTTAGCACTTCATTTTTAAACCGGATCTCCCAATCCTTCCCTTCAATAGTAAGCTTTAAATTACGTAAGGATTGCCCGATTTTCGCGTGCTTCTCTTGTCCGTCCTCCTGAATGGCCTGATGCTCCTCACACCAGGATAGGATACACGCTTTTCCCTGACTCTTAATTTGTTCAATCTCACGCACAGTAAATGCTGCCGCTTCCTCCTTGAGAATAACAGATAAGGTTAATAAGTCCCCTTCATAGCCCGTAATATTCGCTTCTGTTTCCTTTTGGAGCTTCTCAGCCTTCTTTACCTCGTCCTTCGTTCGTTTCGTCACGTCTTTTATTTCGACAGCCTTTACCTCTAAATCAAGGTCTGCCCATTCCTCAGGCTGTCTCTCGTGCTTGGCAACCTTTTTCCCGAGCTTTTCACGCTGTTCGATCGCATGCTGCATGGATGTTTCCGCTACTGTTACAGCTGTTCCCTGCTCTCGTTCCGCTTTTTCTGCTGCCTTTACTTCCTTCTGAGCAGTTTGCAGCATATTTTCGACGATGCTAATTGGTTCCTCTGGTACTTGTGCTTCCCTCCAATCCTGTTGATGACTGGCAAGCTTTTTCTCAAGCTTCTTTTGCTGCTTTTGCTCCGTTTCCTTTTTCGCCTGAAGGACAAGTAATTCTCCAGCCTGCTCTTCCTTTGACTTTTGCAGCTGCTTTAGCTCCTCAATGCTTCCATTCATCTCTTCTAATAGATGTAGAGATAAGCTCGGCACCTCTTCAGTGTCATCTGCCTTCTCATCACCAGGAAAAGCCGCTTTCTCAATAAAGTAGGTGATTTCCTTCAGATTTTGTTCGATTGTCAGCTTCCATTCGACATAGGTTTGATTCCACTTGCTTTGCAGCTCAACAATTGCTTCATGCTCTTTTTCGATTTCCTGCAGCTCAAGCGATAAAGCTTCCTTATGCTTCTCTTTTTCTTGCTTCACCCGTTTATTTTCTTGATGATGAGCCTTTTCCTTTTCAAAATCCTCTAACGCTTCAACATCCTTTGCTAGAGCCTCCATCTTTTGCTTCGTCTTCTCGATCTGTTCCTTAAGCTGAAGCTGTACTTCCTTTTCTTTCTCTGCCTGTCCTGTCAATTCCTGAAGCTGTGTTTTCTTGGAAAGAAGCGTGTCCTGCTCCTGATTCAATTCCCTTTCGATATCAGAAGAAAGCTCACTTGCTAAAAATCGGTCAATTTCCTTTAAAATCCGACGTAATGCTGCTTCTGTTTTTTCAAGCTCTACAAGTGTAGCTTTCTTTTCATCTATTTGTTTCGCAATCTTTATTTTCCAGTTCGTAAAGTGATGCTTATCTGTTAAAAGCTCCTTCTCTGTTCCATGAAGGATGACAAAGGATTGTTCGTCCTGATCGCTGTTCATTTCCTCACGCAAGTAAATCGGAACAGGGCTTTTAAACATTCTTCCTGAAAGCATCTGCTGATTCACCTTTTGCCATTGCTGCTGGCTGACAACTAATCCATAGGGAAGGAGTGGATATCTTTCGAGTAGGTTCGCCATTTCCTCTGTACTTAACGATTGAAGAAATTGGCTGCCATAAAACACATCGATCCCCGTCTTCTCATCAATCCATTCCTTTAATTCCTTTACATCCTTATTCGCAATCCAGAAATGCTCATCATTTAACGAGTGATCGATCTGTGCTTCCCAAAGCTCCTTCTTCACTTCTTCATCCTGCTTCAGGTTTTGCGTGAGGAGTTCTTCAACCTGAATGGCATACTTCGATAGGAGCGAATGAGTAAACGGTGTAGCGACATCAGCTAATAATCCATGAAGCTTATCAGCAAGCTTGTCCTCTTTTACCTTTTGTGCTTCATTTGCCGCCGTTAATTCTTCACATTTATCCTCTGAAAACTGAATCGATTGCACGAGTGTACCATGTGAAGTCGCAATTTCGTTTTGGCGTTCACTTGATTGCTTATCCTTTCCCTGTAGCTCATCAAGCTGAGCCTGCTTATCCTCAATTTGCTTCGTAAGACCTTCTATAAAGCCCTTTAAGTCATAGGTTAATCTGTCACCAAACTCTTTGACGAGCATCGCTTCCTTCGTTTCAAAGGAATGCATTTGCGTATAAAGAAGGTCAATTTCCGAGCTAAGCTGTGCGATTTCCTTTATCTTTTGCTTATCCTGTCTTGTTAGCTCTGATCCCTGTTTCTTTAAGTGCTTTTGATAGCCGACATATTGGGTAACAGCCGCTTGGATCGATTGATAGGCGCGCTCCCACTGAGCCGCTGCCTCTTGTTTGATTTCATCCATTCGTTGATTCACTTGCTCTAGACCACTATTTTGCTCTAGCTTCGTAATCTGCTGTGAAAGGGAACGAATCGTTTGCTCGTTTTCACTCCATTCCTTTAATAAAGCTTGGAAGGCGAGCTCGTCCTTTCGTTCCTGCTTCTCCTTCACAGCCTGCTCTAGGACTGTATGCTTCTGCTTTTCTTCTGCTAATTTCTTTTCCCAATCGAGAACCTCTCGATGTGCCTTTGCATAGTCAAGATTATCCTTTTGATAACGTAAATCTGCTTGCTTTTCTGTTAATTTTTCAATGTCCTTCTCTAACGTAAGCAGTGTTTCTTCCTCTGTTTGCTTGAGATGCTCGAGTGCACCGAGAAATTGTCTGCCAACCTTGACGCTTTCCTCGACAATTTCTTTATGCTCGACCCCTTTAGCGACGTATTCTTCAAACGGAACAATGTCCTCTAAAAACTCTTTATGTGCTTGCTCCCTTTTTAACAGAACGGGAAGGTCCTTTGCGATGCTTGCCTGGCTTTTAAAAATCTCGACTAAATCATTTTTTTGATGCTCGGTTCGATGTAAAACCTGGCTAACCGTTGGAATAATCCGTTTTTGGAATAAGGAATGATCATCCTCTGCTCCCTCAAAATATTTCCCAACTCCACCTTCATCCTTGTTGATCTCCTTCATAATATCCCAGTCCTTACGGTTAATTCCGTATGTATCGAGGATCCGATAATGCTTCTTCGTATCTTTGTACACATCATAGCCATTCCATTTTAAATAATCCTTCATGCCTTCCGTTTCAGCGACTTCATCATTTTCATAGAGGGGAATATGCTCAAGCGCTGCCTCTTCATGCTGTTCAAATTCTCTCGTGTAAAAGGTGATATTCGGGAGAATCTTAGCCTCCTGCTCTAACGTTTTCCTTTCGCCACTCTCTTCACTCAGCGAAATCCGTTGCTCTGCAGAGAACATTCCTCCTGTAATCAAATGCCTGCGATCAGCACCGTCCAATTCCCATTGAATGACGACATGAAAGGTATAAGGAATAAATTGCTCTTTATTGTTAAAAAAGAACTGCTGGTAATACCGATTGTTTTGCTTTCCCCATGAGGTGCCAGGCTTAAGGATTTGGAAGATCGTTTGCAGGAAAACACCCTTCCCGCCACCATTCATCATCGCAATGAGCCCATTTGTTGAGGTCTCCTCATTGTGAAAGTTAAACGTCGTATCCTTGTATTGCTTTTGCATGCCATCATACTTGAGGCCAACAATTCTAATTCGATGAATCTTCGGCATGCTCATCCTCCTCTGTCGTTACTAATTTTTTAAACATTTCATACCGGTCATAATCATGATACAAATAGTCAATCCGCTCAAAAAGCTCCTGCTTCGGTATCACCTTCGGAATATCGTCCCGATCAAGAATGACGATTAATCCCTCTGTTTCTAAGAGGCGCATCGCACTTGCAATCAATCCGATTCTCGTTCGTCGATTCCCCTTTTTCATTCCGAACTCCTCTGTATCAACCTCCATGTACTTCCAAGCAGTCACAACCTCTTTCATATCGATCCGTTCTTCTTCCCCGAATGTAGGCTTCGCTTTAAGCATGCTCTCCCAATTCATGATCAGATCATTAACTTGCCGTTCTAAAGCATAAAAGCTAATCCCTTCTCGCTTTGTGCGAATTTTCGCCGCCTGATTTTGGTCGATTGTCGCTAAAAATGACATCATCACAACACTCATGAGATGGAAGTGCTTCTTCGTTTCGATTTGCCGGTGCTTATCCTTCATATGGGTGAAATTGGTCGCAAAGACGGAGCCTGTTGGCTGAACAACTAATTGAATCCGTTTCGGCGCTTCAATGATATATGTACCTGATTCATCAGCCAATAACAGCACGGTTTGTCTTACCTCTGGCTCAAAATACGTTTGGAAGTGTTCACTCGTTTCATCGATCACCTTTTCCTTTAATAACGAAAAATAGACCGCTGATGCTTTTTTGATCGTTTCTGCATTCATCATTTCTCCTCCTCTACACAGAGTTTAAACGGCGTCATTTTAATTCGAGACATGTGGAAGGGCTCTGCGCGATGATCAAACAATGTAAAAATCTTCATCCCTTCAAACCGTTGAAATTGCGGATATTCCTGCATCAGCTTATAAAGGAGAATTTCCCGTTCATCACTTAATGTCTCTTCCTTACGATAGAGCACTTGAATCTTTAACGGCTTTTTGTCAAACATCATCCATAAATCAATCGTTTCCGTTTCCTCAAGCCATAACGCCTGCACCTCTTTGGGCAGATCGATTAAATCGGCTAATGAAAACTCCTTGTATGTTTGTAAGTATTGAAACACATAGCTCCATGCCTTGATGACAGAATCCCAGTTTGTCACACGCTGAATGGTGATGCTCTCTTCTGGTTCCTCTTCGACAACGGTGTTCTGCTGCTGTGCTTCATCAAATTCTTGCTCACCCCATATCCAATCGAGTGGCAAAATAAACTCATTCTTCGGTGAAAATAAAGGAGAAAGAACCGTTTCGATTTGTCCAAAATGGTGAACCTCTTCCTTCATAAGCCAATTTTCATACACATGCTCCCGAAAGGACACAAGGCTGTTTTCCCAAAACAATGATGGGTTTTCTGCTTTTAATTTCATCTCATAGGAAATATTTTGAATGACGAGCTTTGCAAAGCGATCATGTAATTGTCGTGTATGACCGATTTTTTCATGGAGAAGAATCAATTCCCGCTGAATCGAATCATCCGCTTCATTTCTTCGTTTTGTTTTTTCGATCATATTCGTAATCGTGCGGAAGTGGTTTTTTTCTTCCTCAAATTGCTGTTCAATTTCAACCCGATTGTCGGCTCGTTGCATTTCCTCTTCGATTAATAGGATTTTGGGATTGTTGATCATTTCCTTTTGAAAGGTGAATTCGTTTGCCATTAAGCGGTTAACTCGTGAAATGAGGTGATCGAGGTTTCGCGTAGCTTTTCTAAAATTACCATTTTTAATCAGCTGCATGCTATAGAGCTGCTCAATTGTGATCGAGAACTCCTCAGCCATTTCTCTACTCATAAAAATCATTTCCTGGGCAACGTCAGTCAGCTTATAAACAATTGCGCCGCCTATCTCTAAATTCGTATACAATTCATCCATTGTGACATACCGGAAAACCTGTGTTTCCCACGATTGTCGAATTTCATCATAATATAACGCCTCAAACGGTTTACTGTATTCTTCTTTCCCCTGATACAAAAGGCCGCTTGTAATCCGTTCAATTTGCTTCTCGTCAGCTAATAGCTTCATTTGCTTAATCGAATCTTCAACCATATATTTAATATCCGATTTCCGCCGACTGTCATCATCATTTAATTCCCGATAAAAAATCGAAAGGAGCACCTGCATGAGAATCGTTTGGATATGAGGCTTTAGCTCACCTACCTCCATTCCCCTTCCAAGCTCAAACAGAGGATTCAATCGTTGCATTCGCTGGGCAAAGCCTTCCCATGATTCGTTCACATCCATCTCCTCCATGTTTCAATTGTTAATACTTCCTGTGGAATCCGCTTATTTTCCTGCCATAATTGCACTAATAGCTCCTGCTCTTCATCCGTAAACCATTGAATAAATATATCACGATACTTGGTATTTTGTGTTTGTCCCCTTTTTTGATCATTCCTTTGATCAAAGCATTCAAGCATCTTCCGGTATGTTTTTAAGGCAGGCTGAATACAGCAATCTGGATATCTTTCCATTAGCCGAATGAGAATCCCGTAGCTTTCTGCATCAAGGTCCCCTGCATAATAGAACAGATAGGATTTAGGCGGAAATAGTTTGAAGAAGAAAGAAAAGCTCTGCTCAATTTTCTTTCCCTCTCCATAAATAATCAGTTCAGGCTCATAATCAAGCTGTCCTGCCTCCAATAATTGAATGGAGGTATGAAAGAATGCTAGATTTTCAACAATAAGCACCCGCTGAATCTCATTTATCTCTTTCCCCTGCTTCAACCAAAAAACAAACGGCTCCCCATAGCGTTCCATTTTAAGCTGTTCCTCTGAAACACCAATTCTCGTTAAAAAGCCCTTCCCCTCAGGAAATTCACTACTATCTACTAAAAACTTCTCATGTCCAAACAGCTCAAGGCTTCTTTCTTCGACTGAGACGATGTCCCGTTCCTGACTGGACTGAAGAAAGGTATAAACATTCTGTATTCGCGTCCATTCATCCTTCGTTTGCCACTCAGGATGACGTTCATAATATGAAAAATCAAACTGGTCACCTAATTTCATCATCTCAAGCCGATCCCATTTGACCTCTTGAACCTTTACATTCACCCAATAATATAAGGCAAGCGATGGTGTCTTTCCATTGAATTGATTATTTTGAATCGGGGTCAATTGCCCTTCAGCCTCCAATGCTTCTATTGCATGACAAAACAACGTATAGCCATCCATTTCAAAATAATCATCTAAAAGCCTGCGTAGCTGTAGCTCTAGATCATTTATGTTGATTTTTTTCTTTTGTTTTGGGTGTTGGATGTCCTCAATAAAGCCTCTTACTCTTGTTTCGATAATATCGATTTTACTCACCTACTTACATTCTATCCGTTTTTCTGAGATAGACTTAGAGAAACGGATTGTGCATGTTTATATTATAAACTAGTTTTTGGTTTGTTCGTAAATGGATTTTTCTTTTTGGGATGGGGAGGGGATGGGGGGGATGATTTTTGTCTAGAGTTTTTTGGTCCTTTTCTCGAATAAAACACGGAGTTGTGTATAATGTATGTTTTGAAAGACCACCAGTAATTTGATACTGGTGGTCGGGGTCGAACCGACACTCCCGAAGGAACACGTTTTTGAGTCGTGCGTGTCCCCCAATTCCGCACCACTGGCAAGATATATATGTTCAAACAGTTGGTATCAATTGATTTGAACAAGGACATTGTACCTGACAAACGATCCAACTACCTATCAAGTTGCTACGATTAATTTTGTTCGTTTCAACTGAAAGTAAACAAAATTAACCACTGGAATCCCCCGTGTAAAGGGGAAATATCTGATTTTTCATCTTTTCAGTCCAACATCTTTATTCCTTCTATTTTTGACTTCTTCCATTTTAGTATAAAAACTTTCCTCTAAATCAATTTCAAAATAATTAGCAAACTTAGTGATATAAGCCAAACAATCTGCAAACTCTTTCCCCAGTTCTTCCTTAATTGAAGACTTAGCTATTTCAAACGCTTTATCCTCCTCCATGCCTTCATTGATAAAAGTGTTTGTCATATTGAATGCTTTACGTAGCTCTTCGGCTATCTCTGCGACTTCGGTAGTAAGTAGCATATAATTATTTAATAAAGAAGACTTTGTTCTCTCATAATCCTCTGTTTTAATTTGCCAGTTCATTTCTTCTTGATATTGTTTAGAAAACTCTTGTAGTTTTTTCATCGAGCGCACCCCATTTTTTTACGTTTATATTTATAATACAAAGAATTGTACATGATTCAAATGAAAGAAATTAAAAAAACTCCATTAATTTGCGAGTTTAACGTTTTTCTTCCTTTCCTAATGATAAAAACCCCCACATATGTAGATGAAATACAATTGTAGGGGTTAATAGTTTTAAATTTATTGTCATTATCTCAAATAATCATTCAAAGGTATTTTCCAACTTTTCTATCCATAACAGCTAACGGCATTATAATTAACATCGTACTTTTCACTCCCCCTCGTAAAATACCCCACAACAGCCGGAAAATGAGTGAATTCCTTCCTCATATCCCGAAACGAAACCACATCCTTTCCTCTAACAAACTCAAAATCTAACGAATATTCATGACAATTAAATGGTGAGTGATGGTACACTTCGAAATAGTATTGAATGGCCTGTTGCTCGTTTCTAGCAAAGATAAAGACAAAATCATTCTCGTTCATCTTTAATGAGTAAATCCCAATCTTATTAAAGCCTAAAACATTGTCTTCAATCATTTCCGCGACCTTCTCATGATCTGCTTGTTCAAAGTCGATTTTTGATATATCATCTCCTAATGAAATTTTCTGCTCCGCTAGTAAGTGATGGATGTAATGGGCTAATGAAGATTCTTCAGAACAGATCGAATCCAAATATAGCTCTTCCACAATCACGTGTTCTCACCTCGATAAGAGTTTTTTATTGCCTTTCGTCACATTTCTTACTGTTGCCCATTGGTAACACTCTGTTCCTTTTGCTCCTCAATTTTTCCTGTATACACGTTGTAATTGACCTTTATAGACCCAATCGGACCATTTCGGTTTTTCGAAACAATGATTTCGAGGGAACGATCCTCGGTGTCCTTGTCATAATAAGCTTCACGATACAAGAACAAAATGACATCTGCGTCCTGTTCCACACTGCCCGATTCCCGAATGTCTGACATGAGTGGCCGTTTATTGGCTCTTGATTCTACTGAACGATTTAGCTGTGCTAAACAGACGACTGGGCAATCAAAGTCCTTTGCCATTGTTTTAAGTGATTTGGATATTTCCGTAACCTGTAAATGAGAATTCCCCCCGTATGATTCGCCTGATTGGATGAGAGTTAAATAATCGATAAAAATAATCGGTTTCTTGTGTGGAAATTGATTTTTCATTTTTCGTGTTTTCGATCTCATCTCAGCAATCGTTTGTCCCGCTCCATCAAAAATTTGGATATGAGTTTCGTTGAGATCGTGAATCACATCAGACCATTTATTCTTTTGCTCTTCTGTTAGCATTCTTTTCGGATTCCGCATTTTTGTCCGATTAAAGCCCCCTGTCGATGCAATTAATCGAGTAGTAATCAGCTTTTCAGGCATTTCCAAGGAAAAGATGAGTGGAAGAAACCCGGCCCATCCCGCTATTTTAGCGAAATGAAGCATGACATCGGTTTTTCCCATTGATGGTCTTGCGGCGACAATTGTCACTTCCCCGCCCTGAAAGCCTCCTGTTACTTCGTCGAGACTTTGGATACCTGTTGTGATGCTTTTCGAGATGATTGGGTCCTCCCATGGTGCCTCATAGATAGCTGACGATGCTTGTTGGATTGACACATGATCATCTAGCTTCATTTGGTTCAATTTATCCAATTCGGTCATGACCCTAGAAATCTCCCAATCATTCATTGCTGCTATCGTTAGTAGATTTTTCTTTTCGCGTTCCTTCCAAAGGTCTAGAATAAGCTTTTCTATTCCCTCAAATTTCTCAAGGTCCGCATAGGATAACAACTCCGAAAGGTAAGACATTCCCCCTAATGATTCAAGGTCAGGCAAGGTTGTCATTGTGATTAAATCAACACTCTTGCCTGAACGGTTTAATTCCACCATTCTGCGCATGATTTCTCTATGTCGTGTGCTTTCTAGCTGTTCAGGCCGAATGATCGTATCCTTTAGTAGATACTCTGCCTTTATCAAGCTCCCTAAAAATGCTTTTTCAGCTAAACTCAATCCTTTTCACCTGCCAAATCTAAGAAATGCTGGGTTTCCTACTTACTCTCCATCCTCAATGCTAAGAGACTTTTCAGGAACGCAAAAGGATTCATATAAGCTACGAATTTCATCCCTAAGTATCGATTTTGAAACATATTGGATAAGCGAGGTGTCATCTACTTCTTTTAATTCAGAATGAACGCTGTCCATGACTGACTTTCCACCCTTCCGTAGATACTCTCTTCCCCAGTCTTTAACGGCGAGTTCTTTTGTTTCAGGATTGTAACGAATTAGCTTATGGTAGTTGATGAATCTTTCCATTAGCAATTGTACAGCCTCAATTGAAAACCCTAAATCAAACGACATTTGTTTTTTTATAATGCGATAAATTCCAATTCGGGTCGTATACGGATTCGTAAGGAGATAAACATAAAAATATTTATCCTCTGGTGTCATCTCTTCCACAATCGGATTGTTCCAAAAGTCTGTCCGTAATTTTCTATAATTTGTCATCTGTTTCACTACCCTTTCTTCATTGAATTTTCTTTTCATATGTTATATATAGAAAAATGGAGGAAGGGTAGCGCTGGTTTTGAAAATTTTAAATATTTTTTGTCTAAAAAAAATTTGTTGACTAGAAAGAAATTAATTTACAGTGCTAAGTCTTCGACGGAATTGATTAGTATTGAGATTTTTGGGCCCAATTTATTAATTTATTGTGCTCCAATTGAAGGTATTCAGAGATTAATGGGTCATGAGAAATGTAAATCGACTAAGATATATGCTAAACTAAGTGGTCATCTAAGGAAGGAATTTTACTAGAAGTATTTCTAAGAAACATAAAAGGAGCAACGAATCTTACTAATGATGTTGCTCCTTTAACTATTGCTACCCATTCCTTTAAGTAAAATACTTCACAATCTTTTTTACCCCTCAATAAACAACTCAACCCCTAAATGTCTTGTCTATACAAAAAGAGGCTTTTCTTATTAAAGAAAAGCGCCCGATTGTTGAACAATAATGTAAAGTATGTTTGGTAAATATCATTACTATATTTTACTTATGATACAGTTCAGTGTGGATAATTACAAACCACCCCTATTTAAGAAAATAGATACAATAAAGGACTCATTTTTTCAATACTCCAAAAAAATAAGCAGCACTGAACAGGTACTGCTTGTAAAACTAGATACTTCATGGCGTGACTGGCACTTATCGCATTTCCAACACATCCCGAACTTCTTCACTCCGAACTAACTCTTTAATTCGGTGTTCAATACGCTCTATCTCATTTACAGGATTCTTCCACCAATTCCTACTCCAGATTCGTTCGATTGTCCAACCTCTTGATTCCAAATATCTTTGGCGATAAACATCTCGTTCTCTAGCGCTTGGGGAACTGTGATACATGGCTCCGTCACATTCTATTCCAAGGATGTATCTGGAACTATCGTTTGGATGGACGACTGCCATGTCGATTCGATATCCGGACATTCCTACTTGTGTGGTGATTTCATATCCTAGATTACGAAGCTGTTGGTACACTTGCTCTTCAAATGGGGAATCGAAATGAAGAGTTTGTTGGACAGCGTGAGTGTTTACTACTTCGTTAACCTCTTGGATTACTGCATGGATGTCTTCTATTCTCCCACCAGAAACGGCTCTTGCATATTTCAAGTAAGACTTTAATAGCTTCGGACCGCGTTCGGACGTGTTGGCTACATTCAGGTCTTCTGGTTCGATACTTGAAACCACGATGATACCTTCTTTTGCACGGGTAACAGCTACGTTTAATCGATTTTCTCCGCCACTTTGGTTAAGCGACCCGAAACGGTTGTACACTTTGCCTTCTTCATTTTTTGCATAGCCAATGGAGAAAATAATGATATCTCGCTCGTCTCCTTGTACGTTTTCAATGTTTTTGACAAATAGCCTTTCATCTAGCTCACGTGCCATTAGTTCATTATAAAGGGCTCTAAATTCTTCATCTTCTTCTGTTATAGCTTCAATCACATCTTGTACTTTTGACTGTTGTTTCGCATTAAAAGTGATGATCCCGACAGACTTACCAGGTTGTTGTTGTAGCGTACGCTTTAACTGCGCGACGACTTCCAGTGCTTCCACTTCGTTCGACTGGTTAAGCCATTTACCATCTACACGTTTCCACACTATGCCAGGAGGCTCTCTAAACGGCGTAACGTTTGGAGCAATTTGGACATAGCCGTTATAAAAGGCATGGTTAGAAAAATTAATGAGCTCTTCATACTTAGAACGATAATGCCAATGCAAAATCTTCGCCGGAAATCGTCGTTTAGCTAAGTTGAGTAAGCTAATGGACTCATCGGTATCAAACTTCGCTTCTTCCTCGTCTTCTTCATCCTCATATCCCGCTCGGAACAAATTGGATGGTTGGAGCTGCTTTTCATCCCCTGCTACGATAATTTGTTTACCACGAAATACAGATGGCATGCCGCTTTCTACTGTTAACTGGGAAGCTTCATCAAATATAACGATGTCAAACAGCCCTTCTGTTAATGGGAAAATAGATGACACCATTTCTGGTGAAGCCAGCCAAACAGGTAAAATATCAACTAGTCCTTTGTCTGCAAAGTTGTTTACTAGTTTACGAAGTGGCCAGATCATTCTCTTTTTACCTGTTTGATGTTTCAGCTCTTTCGTCGACTTCCCATGTACTTGTTGAACAGTCTTTACCTCGTTCTTAAGTTCATGGACCAAATACTCTGCTGCTACTTTTCGCTTTTCTTCCAAAAGATTAGCGAACGATTCGCGTATTCTACCAAACTCATTTGTAGATATCTTCTGCACATCTGGATACTTTGCTTCAAGTTGATCAATCCAGTGGATATATGCTGAATTTTTCAAGGTGTCTACCCAAAATTCTGACAATGATTGATCTGTGTTATGCTCTTTTTCCTGCAGGGCAATAATAACACTCTTTGTATCGTCACTTGCCTGTCGCCAAAATTTATCCATTAATATAAGGTCATCAAAGTCACGATGGATATACTCTAATAACAAGTCTAACTCTTTTAACGGTATATCCCCTTCTGCCACGCGATTCTGTAATTTCTTTACTTGTTCCTCTTGCATCAAAGTAGACAGTGCCTTCATGTCATCTGCCATGGCTTTCGTTATTTCTCCTAGGTCGTGCATAATCTTTAACGACTGTTTTACTTTTATCCACTCTGTAGAACTTGTTCCTTTGAACTTCTCTCCGTTTGTTATCTCTTCAATAATGGATTTTCCTGTAATCGTCGTCCACCAGAAAATACGCAAACCTTGAAGCGTACGTTTTTGGCTATCATCTAAATCTGGATAGATTTTTTCTAATCGATGTTGTATTTCCCATGTATAAGCAGGCGTAATCTTCTCAATATCCAGCGCTTCAATATAGTCTGTTGCTTTTTTCGCCTTCTCAATTAAAGCTTCTAACGTTTCAATCGCTTCTAACTTCGCTTTCATGTCAAATGCAGCAAAGCTCTTTCGGTGACGTAACGGATAAGACTCTTTTCCAAACCGCTCATACCACTCTCCATACGAATATACTGCTTCCGCCATATCTCGTAAAGATCCTCTTGTCAATCGGTCAATCACACTGTTTAAAGATATAATTTTATTTGAATCAGTTATCGGTTTAGATGCACCGTAAAGTTCATATAATTTATACCCACATGGCTGAGTTTCAAAGAGCACTTTGGCAATTGTGTTTAGTAGCTGTTCTTGATTATCTAACCGAGAAGTCACGTTAATCAACTTTTCAACAGCTTCCGCAAAACGTAACTCGTCATGTTCTAAAACTGTCGAAATCTTTTGGTAAAGTGCTTTTCGGTCTACTTTCTCATCATGTACAAGGGCAACATGATCACTAAGCCCCAAACTATTCATCCGTTGATAAACAACGTCTAGCGCGGCACGTTTCTGACAAACAACAAGTATCTTTTTATTTCGATAAAGTGCGTCTGTTATGAGATTTACAATGACTTGCGATTTTCCTGTACCAGGAGGTCCATGTACAACTAATCCCTTTTGATGACGAGCCTCTCGCAAAATTTCTTCTTGAGAACCGTCTGTTTGTAATAGATTCAGAATATCTTCTTTTTCACTGGACTGCTCGTCTTTCTCGACACCACTAGGTAGCACACCTGCCTCAATTGATTGATCATCTTCAGAGTTAATCATCTCTCCAACTAACGAAAGAGAGCTAGTTTCTGATAGGCTAATCAATTCATCATAATCACGAACAATAGAAGAACCACCTTGCGGAAAATCACCAATAACCGCATTATTAAGTAATGTCATATTAGCAACTTCTGGAATATCACTTACCTTATACTCCTTTAATCGATTTAGACCACTTTCAGTAAACTGAACCTTCAACTGGTGCTTTTCCAAAAAGGTCTTAATCGTAGTAAAGTCCATTGAGCTTGCAACTGAAACAGCCTCTTCAAAAATCTCCTCTGAGTAGCCGAGCTTATTTAATTTCTTCATCGTCAAAAAGAGTGTACGATTTAACTGTGGTCCATCTTCCTCCACATGTAACACCCATTTTTGCATCGCGATATTATCTTTTTCCAACCGAATTGGGTACAAGAATAGAGGGGCTTGAACAAAGGTTCCATCGAGGAGAACACCAGATAGAAAAGGATAACCTAAGTAAAGGTCATGAACGCCTGTTTCATCTTCCATTGCTTTAATTTGACGATAAAGATCGTTTAGTTTTTTTGATAATTTCATTGATTTCTCATCATCAAGAGAAGGGTGCAATAATGTAATCTTTCCTTTCATTTTCTGCTCTACTATTTTCTTTATAATCGACTGTGCGTCTTCTTTTCCTTCTATTGAATCTATATTTACAAGGTCAAAGCTCCATTTCTGAGATATTTTCAATAGACGAATAGAACGATTTCGTTTGTTAATGTTGTTTAGCTTATCACGCATATGTATTAGATGAGCTTTCATTTGGATCACTTCTTTCATTAAAGCGGTTTTTGAGTAATATTTTGTTTAGGTAAATTATACTTTAAATTATAAGTAAATGGTAACAGGATTTTGATAGTAATATTTTCACGTTATTTTACATTCTACCTTAGTGGAATGTAGCAAGTACAATTGTACTTTTAGTAATTTAAAATTTCAAAAAATAACTGCAGTATTCTAAAGCAGTTAGTTACAATGTTTTCTATAAACATTACTAATAAGACTCACTTTCACACTTAACAGTTTTGAATTCAATTCTGAAATGTTATCATAAACTAGTAAAAAATTGTTTGGAGGATACTATGAAGAAAACGGTAAAAGTAGTTGCGGCAATCATTGAAAATGACAATAATGAAATCCTTTGTGCTTTGCGGTCTCCTGAAATGTCAATTCCGAATATGTGGGAGTTCCCAGGTGGAAAAGTCGAAAAGGATGAAGACATCTATTCTGCTTTAGTTAGGGAGATTAAAGAAGAGCTGAACTGCACGGTTGAAACATTTGATTTATTCAATGACAATACACATGAATACGATACATTTATTATTAATCTCATTTCGATTAAATGTAGAATTGTAGATGGAACACCAATACCTAATGAGCATTCCACTTTAATTTGGCTAAAGAGAGAAAATCTTGACTCATTGAAATGGGCACCAGCTGATATTCCAGCAGTTGAGCAATTAATAGATGAAAAATAGTCTTCTCAAATTGAGAAGACTACACTTTTTTAGTGAACTCAGTATACAAATTAGTAGGCACTTCATGTTCCAATTTTATTTTAACAGTAATAGGTTTCTCTCCTTCAAAGGCCACTGTATCTCCTTTTCCGATATAAATATAAGGTTCGATTTTCCCATCGATTTCTTTATATTTCCTTACAAAAAGGTGGAGGTTTATTCCTCTTTCTTTGTTATAAATAATATTTTTCCCTCTATCAGAAGATTGACTTGTACTGTTTTGAGTTTGCCATTGAAAATATTGATGATCAATAAATTTGTCTTTATAATTAATACTTTCTTTAATATCCTCTTCCTTATGAAGATCAATAAAAAGAAAATAGTCGTTTCCATTCGCTAGCAAGCCAGAACCTCTAAAGGCAGTATGTATTTTTCTGTAATTAGAAAGTAAAGCAGCATCAATCATTTGATATTGTTCATACAGCTTAAAATGTGGAACCCCATAGTAGTTATGCTTATATTCCTTCTCATATCGATAAATACCATAGTTAAGGACATCTTCAATATACTTCTCGAACTCCGGATTTTCTAGAACACGTTTAAAAGCATCTGTTTTAATTAGCTTGTCCTCATAATAATTCACTAATTTTTCTTTTGATTTTAATTGAGTACTATCATAATAATTTTGATTTAGGTATTCAAAAGCATGAAGAATACTATCCTCATCAACATCATTGATTAATTTTAAAATTTCACGCTTTGCAATTTCAAGTGTAATTTCTTCATGTGTTAATAAGTATTTTAAGATAATAAATTCATAGCTTCTTTTGAGTGGTAGCTTGCTTGAGAGCTCTTTTAAAATGCTTTCAAACGTATCATTCATAAGTAATTTCTTTAAGTGTTCATCTTTTTCTACCTTCGCTACAAACTGAAGATACGTTTTTTCGCGTTCAATAAATTTAACTGGGTTTGGCGCTCCATCAAATTTTAGATAATCTAATAAATACAAAGGAACTCGACCGTGATTAAGCTTTTTAAATTCAAAATACTCTTCCTTTAGATATTTCATCGAATTAAAGTTTTCTTTATCAATTTGTTCTAAAATTCGCTCCTGAGCTATTTTGTCCATTTGAATATGCGTTGCTCCAGGTATTTTAGCAAAACCAGTAGCGATTGCTACCTTTAAGCTTTCTTTATCATAATATCGACTTCCATTTAATGCGATCGCAATTAAAAAAACTTTGCTATGATTTCCTATAAAGTCTAATACAGTTAAAAAGCTTTTACTCCCATGCTTTCGTAGTCCTCGTCCAAGCTGTTGAATAAAAATTATCGGCGAGTTAGTTGGGCGAAGCATGAGTACAGAATTTATCGAAGGAATATCAACACCTTCGTTAAAAATATCTACAGTGAAGATAAATTCTAATTCATCTTGGTCATCTTCAAGTTTTGCGATATATTTTCCACGTTCTTCAACTGAATGACCACCATGTAAACAAATGCTGTTGTAACCTCTTTTGTTAAATTCAGCTGCCATATATTCTGCATGCTCGATACTCGCACAAAATCCCAAGCATTTTCTCTTTTCTCCATCATATCCATAAAAATTCATCTTCTCTATGATATAGTCCACACGTTCATTCAGCTTTAGGCGTTTAGTTACTTCCGCTATATCGTCAATCGATACGTCACTTAAATCGATACCTTCAACATCAGTTATACCAAAGTAATGAAATGGGATAACAAGTTCATCTTCCAATGCATCATGTAAACGTACTTCTAATGCAACATTATTATCAAAAAGATCGAACACATTAGAATGGTCACTACGTTCTGGTGTCGCTGTCATTCCTAAAGTAAACTTTGGCTCAAAATAATTCATAACCGTTTGATAGGAAGGACTTGTGGCGTGATGAGCTTCATCGTAAATAATATAATCAAATTCATTTCTATCGAATTCTTCATAGCACCTTGATAATGTTTGAATTGTTGAAAACACATAGTCTGCATGTTTCCCCTTATGATTACCTGTTAACAATCCAAAGGTCTTACCAGTATTCGTTATCAGAGTTTCAAAGGTTTCTTTGGCTTTCTTGAGAATTTCCTCCCTATGTACAATAAACAATAGTCTAGCAGGATTCACATTTTTCACATCAAAAGCCGACATAAACGTTTTACCAGTTCCAGTTGCAGCAATAACTAGTGCTTTCTTTTCACCAAAATTACGTAATCTTTCTAGGTTCTCCATTGCTCTTCTTTGCATGCGATTCGGAACAATGTATTTCTGTTTTTCATATATAACGTTTCTAGTTTTCTCATTCTTCTTAATAGATTTTAAGAATTCATTATATTGTTCGATAAACTCTGTGGTAGCATCTTCACTAATACTCCACAAATTATTGTACTCTTTAAGCACATCTTTTATAAATCCACTATCGTTCTTTGAAATTGTCTCAAGATTCCATTCAATGTTGCTTTTTAATGCACTTTGCGTAATATTTGACGATCCAATAATTACTTTATAAAAATCCTCATATTCGAATATGTAAACCTTCGTATGAAAACCAATTTCTTTATCTGTTACAAATACCTTCAGGTCAATATTGTTAAATTCATTAATTTTATTTAATGCTTTTGCTTCAGTAAAATTAAGATATGTTGATGTGATGATTCGGCCCTTTTTCTTGTTAAGCTCTGCTTCTTTAAATGAATCTAGCAAAAGTTGAAGACCACTGTAGTTGATGAATGCAACACTAAAATAAAAACTTACACATTCTTTAATAGATTGAGTGAGTTCGTTAAGTAAATTAGTGTTATTGGAATTTGTTATTAATTTCTTTTCTGTAATCATTTTGTACTCCTACATACTTGATTCTTTTGTTAGGATTTTTTATACCAATGCATTATGCATTAATACGCAATTTTTCACCCTAATACTATTGTACTAAAAAAGAATAGTAGATCGTAGCAATTATTATCCATCATTTAGCAAAAACACTGAAAAACGTTGATATAACAAAACTTTTAGTGGATTATTTTACCTATCATAACGATTCATATTTTTATTTAAAGATACCGGCTTCTGGGTCTAACTTAATTTGGTTTAATCCAACTAAATCACAAATACCATTACTAGAATTCCTCACTTGTTGATCAACAATTAGCATCGATTCATCTTCAGCAATTAAATTAGTATTATTTTTAATTAATTCCTCTACATCATGTTCTATTCTAACAATCTCATAATATATTAGGTATAATTACTACTTATTATAGTCGTTAATAATCGAAATAGTTTTATTTGCCACTTCACTACCAAGTGATGCATACAATTTCTTATCGCCAATAATATAAAATTCTTCTTTAGCTCGTGTAGCCGCAACATTCATTATATTTGGATCAGAAACAGCCCATCTTGCTGCCCCACTGCTATTAGAGTCTGCTCCAAGGACAAAATAGACAATTTTCGCTTCTTTTCCTTGAAAAGTATGAACAGTTCCAACATTTGTTGTTTTACCATCTTGTCGTTTAGTAAATTTAATTTCATCTAAAACACGTGCCAGTTTATAAGCCACATTTCTAAATGGAGTTATAACATAGATTTCATTCGCTAAATCTGGATCTTCTCGTAACCGTTTAGCAATTAGACTTTTCAGTAAGTCAGCTTGTTCTTTAACATATTTATCATTTGCCTTTCCAACAGAATCTAACCACTGTGATTTTCCTTGCGCCTCATCTTCTTTTTTACCTTGTACCATTAAACCATCATAGGATATTTCATTTGAAATTGTAAACATCGGATAGTTCGAACGTCTGTGTACCCAAAGTGGTATACCAACCCATTCATCATCATTTTTTTGGAACCCATACTGACTGGCAGCATCTACAATTGTTTGAGTAGATGCATCAGCAGAGACAAATTTTTCGTCTACTTTACAATGTCTTCCAATTAAGGTTAGAACATTCGAATCTAAGGTTAATACTGGTCTTATTTGTGAGGGATCACCAACAACCATAACTTTTTTACTTCTGAAAATTGCCCCAACACTAGCCTGAGGTAGTGCTTGACCAGCCTCGTCTATGAATAGATTGCCTATTGAATTTTCTTTAAGGTTATTAAACTTTCGACCAAAACTAGCAAAAGTCGTGCCGATAACAGGAACAGTAAAATTCAGCCATTGCCATGATTCTGCAATTAACTGATGACCATTCTCTTTCGCAATGTAATCAGATTGTTTATTCCAAATAATCCTTGCCGCTTTTAAACTTCTTAAGTTTTCATAGAGGAATTGCTTTCTAACTTTTAAAGCTGAAATAAATAATTCTGATTGTAAAATGCGGAATTCCTTTGTAAACCAAGGATTAGACTTTTGAAGTTTTTCATATGGTAGTGAAAAATCTATTTCCTCTATGCTTCTTTGTGACTTGATTTTTTCCAATGACTCGATTTCTCTTTCTATTTTTTTAATATTATTATTCTCAGTAGTCATCCATCGTTCAAAGGCAGATTTTCTGTCCTGCATTTGTTTTTGAATAAACTCTCTTTTATCAGCAATTCTCTTTAGCTCATTTTCAAATTGCCTACAGTCTTTCAACAATTTACTTTTTTGTTGAGAAAGATAATTTAAGTGGTCATTCGCGCTATTAAGATTCTTGAAATACTGGTCAACTTTTGATTTATTAAATATTTTCTGTAACCATAAAAGACTCGGCTTTTGTGAAGTAACTACATTAAAATTTCTTTCAGCTCGAACTTGTTCATTAGTTAAATTTTCAAGTTCAATAGAAGCATTCGATAAATCCTTTTGAAGATTTATGCCTTCTTGACCTAGTCTCTCAATTTCAGCTTTAGCTTCTTTTTCCTGCCTAATCAAATCAGTTCGTTTTTCCCTTTTTCCTTTTTCAAATTCATTAACTTGCTTTTCATATTTGACTTTTAGTTTACGTAAATAATAGATTTTTTGACTATATTCTTCTACTTTGTCTCTTTCAATTTTCAATCTATTATAAAGACGTGAGAATTCCTGGTATACATCAGGATTCGATTGATAATTTTCTTTTAAATCTTTTTCAATTGCTTCAATATTTAGAAGTAATTTATTAATATTGCTTGCCGTTCCACCTTCTAACGAAAAAACACCCCAATTTTCCTCATTTAACAGTTCACTTTTAATATTACGATTTTTCCCGAATCCTTCACCAGTTAATTGGGAATTAGAAATATCCTTGAAATAATTCGCCTCCACTATTTGATTTTGAAAATCTTTTGCAATCTCTTTTTTCTTTGGTAACTCCTTAACAATGTTTTGGACTGCCCCATTATTTGAACTTGCCACAATAATATTTTTATCTGAAATAGATTGTGGTAAAACGCCAAGTTTAGCATTTTGCCAATAATCCAGACTCCCTTGAATACGTTTATTAGAAAGTTTCGAAATTTCTTGGGCCTGTTGTACTACTAAATCAGCAAAAATATCCTTCAACAATGTTGTTTTTCCTGTTCCTGGTGGACCGTTGACACTACGAATATCATTTTCGTCGTTTAAGGCTAGATTTACCGCAACCTGTTGCATGAATGAAAGTGCATAATCAGGGTTAGTTGGGAAACGTCCTAACGGATAAAACTTGGGTTTTAAAACAAATTCCTCGAAAATACGTTCGTTAAAATGTTTTGATTCTTTATTGCTGTCTAGATTTTTCCTATCTCCAGAAAACCCATTAAAATATCGATTTAAATTTTCACTATTAATTACCTTTGCTATTTTTAAATCTTCAATAAAGAAAGAATGTAGATTTATATCGTCACTATCCAAATTTTGGACGAATGTATATCGAAAGTTATCTTCTGAAACATTATACTTTTGAAAAAGTTCAGAAATATTCTTATTAAAATCCTCATCAAATTTTCGGTTTAAATTTTCTCTAAATGAAGTTTCAACTTTTAAAAAATCTTCAGGTAAATTACCATGTTCACGAATATAACCGCTCATTGTTAAAAACAGTTTATCAGCTATAAAATTTAGTTGATTATCAAAATATAAGGCAAAGGTAAATTTTTCAGAATTACTGACTTCCTCATAAGTTTTAGCAATCTTGTATCTCTCTCTCAATATATCAATAATTTCTTGAAAATTGAAAATACCAAAATATAATACTATGCCCGACTTTTTAAAGACCTTATCTGAAATATTTTTTTGTTCCTTTTGATTAATTAAAAAATCTAAAAAAAACTTCTTCCAATTCTCTTCCATAGTATGTAACGACTTTAATAATTTGTCTTTTTTATTAATTGAACCTTCCGATAACTGCTCTATTGTAATCCATGCATTTAAAATATTTTCCCTTTTATTCATGTTCTATCTCCCATTATCATACATATAAAATTTTATATAGTTCTTTATATATTCCGTTAATACAGGGAAACCCGTTTTAAATCAATGTCAAAAACCACCTGAAACACATAATTCAAACATTTTAGGTGGTTAAACCTCACTTATTTATGGTAAAGTTCACCTTTATTAATGTTAATTTCATAATTCATCTATCTAGTCCGTTTCTTAGTATTAAATTTCGTAACAGCATTCTGTTCTTAATTTTTCAAGTATAAATATGGTCTATTTCCAAGAACTAGGTACAAACTATTTAACTCTAATATGTCTGAATCCCAAACTTCAAAAGCCTCTTTGGCAGTATATCATCAAGATTCTGAATATCTGTATCATTAATCTCAATTAAATTGAAACCATATTTTTCATAAATACTTAATTTCTTTTTCTTTCTCTCAAGATACTTAGCATCATTTTCAAGTCCCCAATATTCAATGTATACCTTCCCAACAGGTAAATAAAAGTCACAGTATACTTCCTCTTCAATTGGTAATTTTCGTTCGTATGCATGAACGATTTCCGACATATAGAGCCAGTTATCGATTAACATTTCTGCTCTAGAACGCACATAATGTCCGTCAGCAGCTCTATGTTTTGCTTCAAATTTGTCTCTAAATCCTATTGGTGAATCATCGTTCTTTTTACTTTTTTCTTCTTCCTTGGATTCACCCTTAATTTCTTCTATTGAATTGATTAAGCTTTTTTTAGTTAGAATACTAGGATTCCAACAAACATATGGAATACCGGTTTTATCATATTCAAACTGCGTTCCTCCCATTAGTTTTCCTAATGGCGTCACATTCCAACCCTTTACCCCTTTTTGAAGCAATCCTAACTCAGATAAAATCGGATTAATTCTAAATTTAGATATTCCAAAATGCTTCCCTAAAGCAGTAGAGGTTAACAGATTCTTTTCAGTTTCTTTAGTTGAGAATATCTCATCATTTTTAAAATCCTCGCTCCATGCGATATAACTTCCGTACTGGTGGTGAGATTTAACGACTCCCCCTTCGCTTTCCCTTTCTCTGTTAAAACCCAATTATTATCTTCTCTACTAATTAATCCTTTTTCAGATAATAAATTAAAGACCTCTTTTGCAGCTAGATTAATTTCCTTTGAAAGTGCTGTTGTTGATATATATTTAGTGGACATTACTACTACTCCTTATATATTCCTATTAAAATACTATTTTTTGTATTATCCTAGGTAAATAATACCACATACATATCATTTGCCAGAAGGACATTTTTTCTTGGCAAACTCAAGATTATTCAAAAGTTAATTGGAATAGGTTCTCCTTTTACCACTTACATAAAATTTTTAAGTTCATAATAAAATTGATTTTTTCACACTTAAATAGGTAAAATTTCTAGTCGTTAAGGTAGTAAAAGGAGAAAATGGATAAGAAGAAGTAATAGAAGGGGTCAATCTAATATTATCTCGTGTAGTATACAAAAAGAGCAGTCCAATCAATGAGAGTATGCTAAGTAATATATCTATCTAAAGGGAACAATTCAAAAAATAACTAAATTAAACAAGGAAGAAACACCCCATAAATCGGATAATAAAGATTCATGAGGGTGTTTTTAAAAAAATGTGAAAATTACATACTAAAAAACAGTATACTCTGTTGACACCAACACAGGAATTAATACGGAATCTGTATTTCATTAATCTAAATAATCATTAAATAACTTCATCATCACGCAAAAACGCGGCTGAAAATTTACTTTAATCGCTTCTATTTCGTTTTAGCGGAAAGCAACAAAGTGTGGTTATTATTAACACACAAATCTTTTGCTATATTTTTGCTTTGATTATGAGATTCGAAAATACGATCATTCCAAATCCTTATAACATTAACTTCTGTCAGGTACTGTAATGATTTCATTATTCTTGATGGTCTATACATATAAGTATCCGGAATAAATCTTGACATTTCAATGTTCCCTGCTTTTATTTCTCCCTTTAACAGCTTAATCCCCTTGCTCTCTCCGTCTAAAAGGTTCATATAATTTTCATATAAATCCTTTCTTTGAGCTAACAAAAGCGCTTTGAGATTTGAATAAATATATTTATCAACAATCGACAAGGCATTATAAGGGGTTACGGATCCGTCTTCCGGATTCAAATAAATGTGATTGTAAAAATCTATATCAACAATACATCCGTGGATTGTCCCGGTACCACCAATTTTTTTTATATAATCAGATATGATTTTTAGTGTTTGATTGTATTCACTAAATAATCCTTTGATTGTATTTGTATAATACGACATTCTCTCAAAGTAGTAATTGATGTCATTATGTTCTAAATTAATAATCCTGCCACCATTTAAGAGATATATTTTCCCTGTGTTCTGGTTTTTAAGCATAAAACAATATACATTATTGTTTTTAAGCATATGTATAGTTCCTGTTCTATTAAAAGTTACTTTAATCCCCATTCCACGATTAAAGTCCAAATATTGCTCTCTTGAAATTAAATAAATTCCATCAGGATAGTACTTAAAAATATCATATACTTTTGATAATTTAAAATGCTTTAAACCTATGCTTGTAGAATTATATCCAATTTGATTGTCAGAATAAAAAGTTTTTTTATCGTCACAACAGTAATCATTTCGATGAGTATGTCCATTTACATATATCCAGTTTCGATTGTAATTTTCATTCGACCAGTTTTCTTTTGGAGTATGAGTCAAAATAATAAGTTTATCGTTTCCTAAAGCACTTTTCATTTTATTGTAAATAAATTCAAATTGGTTTGTCTGTTCGATGTCCTCATCTAAAGTCATAATGGTTTTCCAGTAAATTCCATGCGTTGCGTTAAATTGTGAATTCAACCCAGAAAACCCTAATCCCCCCAGTATTACAAAAGGACTTTTCAAACATTTTTGCTTCAACTTGTCCTGTTCAATGGATACCAATTGCTTTTCTGGAATAATCGTTCCGTCTGATAGCAACAAATCATTATGTAAAAAGCAAATCCCTAAACTTGAAAGTAAATCTCGGTATTGCTGAATAATTTCATCTAATGTAAGAAAATTAGAATGTGCGACCCCGAGTCGATTGAAATCCCATAATTCATGATTCCCAAGCACCACTACTATTTGACGAGGACTCCAATACTTCGATTTCATATATTCGACTAATTCTGTATAAAACATTTTCGATATTTCAAAGTTAAAAGATATATCTCCCGCTATTAATAAGTAGTCATCAATACTCTGATCTGCAGCAGAATCAATCATTTTTTTTACAAGCTGTCTGATATACATTTTAACTTCCATTTCAGTTGCATTCGTAGGAAAAGCTTTTAAAAGCTTATGATTTAGATGGATATCACTAATATAGTAAAGCTTTAGAGATGTGTCATTTAATGTGGAATCTGAAACCAAATCGATATCATGAAGAACAGAGCTAGCCTCCACTACCTCATTTTCTGCAGAAATCATAAGCTCCGATTTGCAATCATAATCTTTGATGTTTTCAGCGTAAAAAGAATCATCATATAATTGTTGTTCGACTAATACATCACTGTTAATATAGGCACCTTCAATATTAAAATCAGCAAGATTAACCTCTTTAAAATCATAATCATACAGATTGGCATTTTTTAAATCCGCGTCCAAATGCTCATAAAAGTCAATAAATAATTCAAATTCTTTCACTTCATCCTCTTCTCTATAGCATATTTTTTCTATTGTAATAAATTTATGTGTTTCTTTATCAAAGTATTTTCTTTTAAATCCACGTACCTGTAATTGTCTTTGTAACCTGATAATTTGAATATCGTCGTTTATACCATCTGGTAAGCGTTCTGCTATCTTTCTAACATAAGAGTGATTACGATACGATATTTCAGAAAAATCGTCGAATTCTCTTAATATCCGTTCAAATATTGCAAGGCAATTATTTAAAGTATACATACTCTCGGGAACATAAAGAAAAGCTTTCCAACTTGCGATTACCGCAGCATTGCACAACTCCTCTGTTTTATATCTATTCAGTACATGCTCTAATGCCAGTGCATTATTATTAACAGCAGCATTACATATTTTTTTGGTTTTGTTTTTACTTGGTACATATTCCAATGCCAAACCGTTCTGCTCAACTGCCAACACAAATAATTCTTCTGACAGAATATTCTTCGGAACAAATTCAAGTGCTAATCCATTTTGCATAATAGCTATTTTACAAATACTTTCCGACTTATACTTATCGGGAACATATTTAAGTGCTTCACCATTTTGCTTTATTGCCTCAAGATAAAGCTCTTTTGTTCGGAATTCATCAGGAATATACGTTGAATAGGCTATTATTGTTCCGTCATTTCTAACTGCTTCCATGCAAATATCAGGAGTCATAACTTTTCTTGACACATATTTTATTGCCGAAGGATTTTGTTTAACTGCCTCAAGACACAGAGATAAAGAATGAAAGTTTTTGGGGATCAATTGTAATGTACGACCATTTTGCTTAACAGCTTCTAAGCATCTTTCAGGCGTTTTTTCTACCTTGTCAATGTACCAAGCATTTTTTTGAATAGCTGACATTATATCTCGATCACTTTTGATACTAATCTCAAATGGCTTTTCCACGCTATCCACCTCCACTAAAAACAAAATGTCCTAAATACATATTACCATAATTTCACTTTTCGCTTAATTTGATGATGGGTTTATGCAATATTCAGCAATATAGCAAACCCTGCACGGTCAACTGCTCATAATATACCTTATCTGCCTGAGCATAGCCCATTTAACCTTCATTTATATTTAGATTTTCTACAATTTCCTCTACCATATCTAAATGAGCATTTAATAAGATCGTTTGCCCACGTCCAGTTCTTTATATCTTCTCAGTTATAATATTTCCATGACGATCAACTGTGATATTGTCAACAAACGGAGCTTACCTTCTTTTACTACCTCTAGAATACGGCTTTCATTACCACTATCACTTTAAATTTTTAGAAGCTCCTCTAACTGTTTATAATAAATCACCAATCCAAGTTAAACACCAACAAACCTCACTCATCCTCACCAGCCGTTATATCAAGCGTAAACCCACTTGGAACATACCTTCCACCAGAAACAGCTTTCGTTTTTGACCTCTTCTTTCTTTCAGACAGTTGACGATTATAATCCTCAATTTCATTAACAGTAAGGATTGATTCATTCTCCCAATTTCTAAGAATCCCAACAACATAGTTCAGCCTTCGTTTATTCATAGCACACGAAATCTCCAATGCTCTTAAAATCATTTCCTTAGGCTGTAAAAAGCTAGAATTATCTAACCACAACAACAACTGTTCTTTTGCATTTAGGTTTGAATACCCAAAACCATTATTATCCCAAAACTCAATTATTTCCTGAGCATCACTTGATTGTTGATTTTGTACCAAGTCCTCAACTTTTGGAGTGTTCTTCCTATTTTGGTCATTCTCTATATATGGGGTAAAAGCTTTTTGTTTTTGTTGTTGTTTTTCTTTTTTATTTTCTTTTTGTTTTTCTTTTTCTTTTTGCCCACGTATCGTAAAAGGGTGCAAAGAATCTTCTTTAGCTTCATTCAAATCGTTTTCTAATGGTACGTTTTCTTCAGTTTGATTACTATCTTCATTACTTAAAGAGTTTTCAGTGGCACAAAAAGATTCGAATAGGCTACGAATCTCCTGTTTTGGAATTAATTCTGCCACATATTGAATGAGTGAGATGTCCTTTACTGCTTTTAATTCGGAGGCGATACAATCCATCACAGGCTTACCACCTTTATGGAGGTTTTCCTTCCCCCAGTTTCGAATGGCTAGCTCTCTTGTTTCTGAATTGTAACGGATAAGCTTATGTTGATGAATGAAGCGTTCCATTAACATTTGGACAGTGTCTATTGAATATCCTAAATCAAACGCGATTTGTTTTTTCGTAATTCTGTAGATGCCAATTTGTGTCGTTTTTGTATTCGTGAGAAGATATAGATAAAAATATCTTTCCTCTGGAGTCATTTCTTCGATTACAATCGGATCATCCCAAAAATCTGTATGTATCATTCGATATTTACCCATTTTTCATCACTACCCTTTCGTTATAAAAATTATCTTCTATATGATATATAAGGGAATTTTAGTAATGGGGTAGCGTGGTAATTGAAAAAGTAAGATGGGATGGTTTTCAAACTGCACACTATAAATTAATAGAAAACTAATTTACTTATTTATCTCTATATAAGTCTCGATAGCCTCTTCTAAACTCATTGCTTTTTGTAAATCATCATCAACAAGTATAAATAAAGGACCTTCTATAATATGTCCTTCTAATGTTCTAACTTCGAAAGTTGCAGCCCAGTATGTTGGTGAAATTTTAGATTCTTCCACACCAATTAGTTCTAAATTGTAGTTTTCATTCTTCCCTTTGTTTACATATTCAAGCGCCAGTTGTGCCGCTCTTTCCTTCGATAATTTCAATTAACGAATACCTCCATGTATGTAGTGCTCCATTTCCTTATCTCTATTTTTCTGCGTAATCTATTTCAATTCCATATGCAGCATATAACTCTGATTATTATATACGTTATTTATACTTTTTCTTTTCTTTAATTGCCATAGAAATAGGCCTATGCTTTAGTAGTAAGATTGACTTTACTGGAGCACAGACCATAAATTTAAAATTATAGAATTGTCCTAGAAAAACTAGCATCTTGTTCTTAAAAAGGCAGTGTACTTATAGAAATTTCCTAAGGAAGAATTCTTACTAACTGTTTGTGTTTTCTAACTAAGGAGATACTAACCCAGGTTCTTCTCTAACAAATCATGAAGTACATTAACGACTTCATCTATGTGTTTACCATCTGTCAATTGGACTTCACAACAAGAACCATTCCAAAATTTTTGAACAGAAGCAGATAATGATTTGATTGGATGTGATGGTAGCATAGTCCGCACATAGTCCTCCTCACCCATCAAAACAATTCGAAGACTCTTCTTATTAAAAATAAATTGAGCCTGTTTTTTACTTTCTCCTCTTCTCAAACCTATATAATATTTTGTTGCGTTGAATTCGGCATCAGAATAAGATTGTTTTACCCTGTTACGAATTGAAAGGTAAAGCTCTCTAATCTCTTTAATCGCGTATTCCATTAGTATTTCTTCTGTGTATTCTTTTTTCACTTCTTCGTCCGCGTCTTCTTCGATATTCATTACGGAGTATTCAACATTTTCAAAATCAGGTTCAAGGGTAAAAACAGTGTCTCTGCCGTCACTGTATTTTTTTAGGATTAATAGCTTTACCGTATTGCCCCATTCTGCATAAGTTTCCATGATGTCAGGTAATTCTTTTTTCTCACCATCAATAATAATTAGTATGTTTCTGCTATTCTCCACAGTATCCTTCATAAATTTATAAAGTTCTTGCTTTCCTAGTAAACTCCGGAACTTTTCCGTAATTTCTTTATCCTCCTGTACAAGGGAGTATAGCTTGTTTATTAGTTCGTCCTGACTTTTACGATTATTAAAAAAGGCAAAGAATTTTGTAATCTGTGGAAATATATGTCCATAAAAACTATGTTGACTTAACTCCGCTTCAACGATATAAAAAACAGGATTATTTAAATCCGACAAATCGAACAAAAAACCATCTGGTATGCTTCCCCCAAGTGATTTCCCTTCTATTTTCTTTTTCGTATCGATATAAATAGATCGTTGACCAAAAAACATTTCCGCGTTTAGGACTACGTCTCTTTCTAATTCGATTTCTTTTGTATAGGCCACTTCTGAAAAACGTTGATTCCGAAAGTACACACTCATTTTTACTAACTCCCTTTAAGGTATATTCATCCATTTTTTGTAATTAATAAACATAGATGACTTATGTAGGCAAAAAAGTATTTGTTAATAATTTTATCAAATACACCTTTTCAAATCCTGTTCTTTTTAAGTGTATTTATATTTGAGGAGTGAGAAATTTAAATTAATGGTAACCTCCTTCCCTAACCTAGATAATCTTATTATCCTTTATTGTTTGGGCAGCATATTTTAAACCTTCATAACTAATTTGTCCTTGACCAAAGAATGGAGTTGTTAGTAAATATAAAATTCTATTATCTGAAATATTTAATTTAATTAATTTATAAGGTTTCGAGTGATTTCTCCATGAACACTCAATATTCGAGTCAAAATTATTGATAATTCTATCCGTAAACTTTTTATCATAACTAACGAGTAGTTTAACGTTATTACATTTTGTTAAAACGTTTTTAATTAATTCAAATCTCTTTGGTGCTAATTCGTTAATATAATCACTGTTTGTATTCCATATTTCTTTGTACTCATCAATCGAGTTATTTGATTGTCTTGGTAAGGGTAAAAATTCACATAAAAAATGATTTCCGTCTAACTTACCTAATTTTTTCTTTTCAAATACAAACTCTCTTATATTTTCACTACTAGGTTCTATATCTTCTAAACTTAATAAAAAAGCAGCCATGTAACGCCAAACATTTGGACCTTTAAAGGTTTCAAGGGGTATATTGTATAGATTTTCCCAAACGTGTTGAAAATCCATTGATAATGAAAAGCTTCTTCGAATTGATAAGCTTTCTGTCATGGTCTTAGTTCTTTGCCTCCAAATCTCTGCTCCCCCTTCCTCCATTCCCATAAACCATATCGGACCATTAAGATTTCCATATCCTAACCAGTTGTATAGACAGTCATTTACTAAGTTTTCAAATGATGTTGTCACTTATCGTACCTCCATTGATATTTATATAAACTATCTTTGTTACTGGATCTTTTACCGGTTATTCATCCAAATTTATTTAAGGTTGTGTGTTCCTTCATAAAAACCACTTAGATTCTTCAAGCAGTTTAAGAAAGTCAGTCTGATAGATTCGCAAAAGGCCTCATGTTATACTCATTCTTAAAATCATTAATTAGATTTTTTTCTACTTTTCTAGGCTCTTCATCTGTTATTACTTTCCAACAAATTAAAAGGGAATTACTTTCTTTTAATTGCCAAATAAATCTACCACCCCAATGACCTACATTTTTACCTTCACCAAAGCGGAGATATTGTTTAATTCTATTTTTTAAAGTGGATGAATGACTAGCTCCACCAGCCTTGCCAATATAGACAACTTTTGTACCTTCTACCCAGTTCTCACGTAATGTCATTTGTTGTACATTTGGATCCTTTCCCTTGAAGAATCCACCTGTACCTTTTTCTAGAAATACTGGGGGTGTATCTTGGATATATAAAACCATATAGACCCCCTTACTATCCGGTATCATAGAGACATCTTTCATCAATTGACCAACTGGAATAAAACCAGTAAACCCATAATCTTTAATACTTGAAATTTCATTAAAATTCATCTTGGTATCTCCTTGTTCGATATAATTGATCGTATACATGATTTCAGTATTTCGATGCTATGCTAGTTTTATATGATTGAAAGATTAGTACATATCTTTAGGTTTGCTTTTCAGAACATGCTCCTATATTAGGATAGCGTTTTAAGGGTTTAAGTTTCATCCCACTCTCATATTATTCGTAATACCAAAAAGCTTAGAAAGTACATCTACATTATGCTAAATAGGTAGTTTTGAATAGTTATACACATTAATTCTGATTGTTAATTAAGCAAAATACAGACTATAAATACTTACCTACTCAAAATCTTCGGACCAGCAAGTAAAAAATTTCACCTTATCATTGAAAGTATAATCAAAATACCTCCCATCTTTAGATTCCGTTGAATTTATATTTCACTTCATTATAATATGGTATTTCAGAAATCTTTTCCAATCTCGTTCCACAAAAAAAGAAAACCTTAAAAGGCGAATAGCCATTCAAGGTTTCTATCTCTAAATATAATATATGCTTTCTATCTATAAATCATCTCCACCTCCAGGCAATTACCCCATCAGGATAAACTGCAGGTATGCATATCCCATTTTTTCTATTTTCGTCATCAATAACAAACCAATTGTTATCATCTACCCATTCTTCACTAAAATTAGCTTCTTCAAAATCATTTTCCTCATCAACTAACGCTGCAAAAAAATCATTGAATTTGTCTATATTTTTTGAAGGGGTAATCTCCGCATAAACCCACATTCCTTCAACACCAGTATTGTGTATATCTCCTAAAAATTCGTTTATAAAGTATAGTTTCAAAGTTCTCACTCCTTGGGCAATACCTTAATATTTAGACCAGGAACTTTCCCTTTAATCGAATACTCATTAAAGTTTAAAGCACATAAGATTACACAGAGTATATCCAACTGTTTGAATAATATAATCATAGAAAAATTCTTTGGCTTAATAATTCTTATACTATCTTTAAGTCTCATCCTTATCCTGACTTTCTACAAACAATCTTAGTTAAAACACAGAATTTTATACCTCCTATTGTATACATTGCCTATAATTCAACTTTAAAAGGATAAAGTTCATCCCATAGATTAATTGACAGGTTCATTTCACGAACTTGCTTCACAGCATCTTCGCACCGTATTGTACTCCCAATATCAACAAAATAATCATAATCAAATCTCACAAACAATGATTCAGATTGTAACTGTGTCCACACATACTCTCTCAAAGCCAATTGAGTAATAAGCTTAACCTCAGATAATCCAATAGTCATTCCTTTTTCAACTTCTTTAAAAAATTCTAGCATTTCTTTAGATTCCTCCAAAGAAAATCCAGCTTTTAAAAGACTGGCTTCAATTCCCTCTAACTTTAATGGTTTTTCGAGTTGGTTAACAATGAGTTTATTTGTATTTGCGCAATTCATAAAAGCCTGGATAGCCCTTATAAAAAACTCTTCAACAATTAGATAATCACTCTTCAAGAATATCTTTCCATTATATGTATTTCCTATATCTGAAACAGACGACCAAGTAGGACTGCTCCCTTTTTCATTTAAAGGAAGCTCATCATTTTTATATTTAGATATTTGCCAATAATAATTAATAACACTCACCAACTTATCTATAATGTAACTGCTGTAGCTATATTGAATAACTATTTCTTTTCTGGAAAATTCGCAATAAGTGTTTTTATAAATCATGAATTTCATCAATGTGCCAAATATAATCTGAGAAATACAATAAATATAATCGACAATTTATACAGGATATATCTTCCAGTACATTTTCCTAATCATATCTTCTCCAACCATTTTAAACAGTACCATATGCCTAATGAAAGCAGTATTTATTATTTTAACTTCTAGATTTTATTATCTTAGTAATTTAGAAATATTAATATTAGGAAATCTAATATGTAGTACAATAGCCTTATATATGTTATTATTACCCAGAATATTCAAAATAAGGAGGGTTATTTTATATGAGCAGTAGTGGAAATGAATTGAAAGATTTTTTAAAGGAATATTACAATCCATTAAGTGAATTGGATAAAAGATTTCATGAAGAAGAGCCTACTGAAAGAGCTCGTAATCCTTACCAAAGAGATTATTCTAGAATTTTATATTCAACTTCCTTTAGAAGATTGCAAGGTAAGATGCAATTACTAGGAATAAAAAGTGATAAGTTTTATAGAAATAGATTAACCCATAGCCTCGAAGTAGCACAAATTGCTAGGGGAATTGCTGAAAGGTTAAGAACTGAATCTGGTATGGATCATGTATATACTGATGATATATATGTTGTAGAAGCAGGGGCACTAGCACACGATATTGGTAACCCTCCTTTTGGACATCATGGTGAGAGAGTTTTAAACAATCTAATGAAACAAAAGGGTGGATTTGAGGGAAATGCTCAAACTCTTAGAGTCTTAAATGACTTAGAAAAAAAGTTGCCAAATAAAAGAGGATTGAACCTTACTGTAAGAACACTTTTATCAGTTGTAAAATATTATAAGCCATATGATGAAACTTCAAAGAAATTTATTTATAAGTCTAATTTTGATGAACTTGAATTATTCCTTAACTATACAAATGTATCTCCACGAACAATAGATGTACAAATAGTTGACTTAGCAGATGAAATAGCATATGCTGCGCACGACTTAGAAGATGCATTAAGTTTAGGTTTTTTCAATATAGATGAGTTTATGTTTGAATTTAAAGATATCGCTGGAAAAAATGATGACTATCAAGTTCTAGCAGACTTGGTAAACAACGCTAAGAAATATGCTCGTTCTGCTTCCAATTACCACTCCTCAGAAGAATTTGGTTTATTACTAAGAAAAGAACTAACATCAAATCTAGTTAATAAACTAGTTAAGGATATTGGTGTAGTAAAAGTGGAGGGGAAATTCAAAAACGATACGGGTACTAAAAATGATTGGGAACTAGGTTTTGTCTCATTGGATAGTTTTGCAGATTGCTTGAAAGATTTTACTTTTAGATGTATAAATAGGTCAAACTCTGTACAAATTTATGAAAAACAAGGTGAAAAGATAATTAAAGGTCTATTTGATGCTTTTTCAGATGAAGAATTCAATAAAGATAACCTTTTATTACCTGTAGAGTTTAGAGGAACCCAAGAGGTAAAAGAAAGAATGATTGCCGATTATATTTCGGGTATGATGGACTCATATGCTGTTCAAGTCTTTAAAGACTTATATGGTGAAAGTGCTTTAAATTCTATTTACGATGTTAAATATTTCGGAGAATATAAATTATAAATACTATAGGGGCTGTGAGATAAGTAGCTTCTTTAAATGAAAAAGTGAAATCGCACCGTCGAGTTCACTTTTTCATTTATTTCACATTAGCTTCACCAAAAAAGAAAACCTTAAAAGGCAAATAGCCACTCAAGGTTTTTGTTCGGATTCCCCAACCTACCACTATTTCATTCATTGAACTCTGTACACTTTTTCTTTTTCAAGATTACTCATGATAGACAATATTTTGATATCCTTGTTATAGAACTTCTTCTACATCTACATCCTCTATATTGACTTCATACATATGCTGGATATTCACTTCTTTTGGCACCCATGCATAATAATTCTGATCATTATTTAAAACAAATTGAACTAATTTTGTTTCTGAATCATTCCAGAAATTTTTGATATGATCAACGTAATCCTCTAAATCCTCTTTATAGTCCAATTGTAGAATATACTCTCTATCAGTTAGGGCAAAAACGATTAAAGTGCCTAGTAAGTTTTTCTCCCTGTTTTCCTCTTTATAATCATCAATAAAAAACCATATTTGATCTAATTCAAGGGGCCCTTTATATTTTTCATAAAAACGATCATCATCTAGCTCTTCATAGTCTTTAATAAGTTCATCGACAAAGGAATGCCATCTAATTGGGATAATTTTTTCTAATAAAGGATTGTTTTTGATTCCTTCTTGCCAATCTTCAGCCTCTTCCATGTCCATAACCAAGTACTCATTGATGTTAAAGTGCTTGAAATTCATTGAATTCTTGTAGTGTGCCAAATCATATGGATAGTGATTATTGTCTTTTAGATTTGAATCATCAAGTTCTAGAATTTTTGCTAGCGCTGCGGTTTCAAAGCTCCAGAATCCTACATAACCGTGTCTTTTATGTGCATTTTTCCATTCATAATCATAATGTCCTTTAAACCATTCTTTTTCCATGTATGTTTGCATTCTTTTAGATGCTTCTCTTTTATCAGTTTGTGCAAGCTCTATAATTTCTCTAGTCTTTGAATATGGATTTTCTTTTTCGTAATGATCGGTAATTTTTGTCCATCCAATATCACAAGCACATAGCAAATAGTCAATTACGAAATCTTCAATGTCCTCTTTCTCAATTAACTTTTGTAGTCTTTCTATATTTTTTTTATCAGTTTCTAGTAAAATTCCTAACGAAATCATCCAAAGCAGATTAATATATCCAACTTTTATTTCCCCCATATTCTCTAGATCAATAATTGCATTCTCAAAGTGTTCCACTATTGAATGAATCTCATCTCCAACAGAATATTTCGCTCTTATAATAGTATTCCTATATCTAAAATTTGTTTGATAGGTCCTTTCTATAATTCTATCATTATCATCAGGATACCTTTGAATTCCATTTCTAATATCCTCCCGTAAACCTTTAACTTTTTCTTTCTTACTCTCAATGGCTTCATTATATGCCTCTATAAGCCTTGTACATTTTTCCTCTACACATAATGGATCTCTCATACAATTTCATTCCACCTTATCTCAGATTACGGCCACTCTCCGATTATATTACCATTGACATCGAGCCTAAATGTTGTGACATTACCGTTACTATCAACTTTAGATAATACTCTTTCAACTTGATTGTCTTCCAATGCGTCAGCAATTTTTATCGCTAAGAGTTCATCCCCTTCAACGGCATCCAATATTCTATCATTTCCCGTTACTTCTCCTAGAATCCAACTGTTTGACATTTGTTTTCCATCTTTAGTTTTCCCTAATTGCGAACCACCAAACTTAGCTTCATCAATAACATATTTAATAGTTGAATTGGGATTTGTATTTTCGTATAATCCATCAATTCCTTTTACTATTTTGTCATTTAAGCTTAATGGTGCGTTCTTCCCTACAGGTATTAAATCATATCCAGCATCTTTTAAACTTTTATTGTTTAATAAGTTATCATTTGATTTTATTTCGCCAAAATTACCTTTTTGTTTATTTGTAGCTGTTTTTGCATTAAAATCATCAATATTTGTATTTATTCTATCATTTCTTGTACCTTTAGTAGCCTTTTTTACATCCTTCCCAACATCCGCAACCTTATCAAGATCCTTTATCTTATCCGCTAATTTCAAAACCTTCCCTGCTGGTACAATCATAATCCCCGCAAGAATCCGATCCTGAAAACTAGCTTCCGAATCCAAAACTGTATTGACATCACCTAAGAAAAAATCAAAAACAAACTCTGACCCAGCAACTAACTTATCATCAATTTCAGGCTTTCCTCCACCTAAGGGTCTACCGAAAATATTATGCTCAAGAGCATAATCATCGCTGTTCACATGGAAGTCTTCATCCATATTCCCTTCAATTTCTCCACTTTGAATACCTTTAAGATAGTTTTGAATGCCATTGATTTGTTCGTCCGTCAACTCCGGAGAGTCCTTATACCTATCGGCAACATCTTTTGGAAGATGTGATAAGTCATTCTTTTCTACAGTTGACGATACCTTTGCCTTCGAAGAGAAGCCTGGAAAAACCTCATGAAAGGCGTCAAGCAATAGCTCCGCATAATTAGTATCAATCGCTTTATGATAGAGGTCAATTAGTTTTTCCTTTATTAAGTGAACAGCCTCTTCGTATTCTAATCTAGCTCTTATATCACGATATGGCTCTATATCTGACAATTGGTTTGCTTTAAAGGTTGTTATCTTGATTTGCTTGCTTTTAAACATTGCTTGAATGTCATGAACACAGTTTTTCAGCTTAGTGAAATCTTGATCAATCGTATGTAACGTGTATGTTTGGCGTTGGTCGAATTGTTGGAGTCTTTCAATCGTGTTGTCCTTATGCTTCATCGCTTGTCTTACTTTATAGATGAATTCGTCGTCACGTATTGTTGGGACTGACATAATATCAGATATTCGACGGAGAGCATGGTTTACTTCATCTGTTAAATCCTTTGTTAGATTTTCGACTTTTCTTAGTCCATGCTCTAACTCATTATCTAAAAAGCTTTGGCGAATGAAGCCGGATTGTGAGGATTCTACCGTAAATAATGAATAGTTCATCACCTTTAACTTAGCCTTGTATCTTCCGATTGTATCACCTAAAAACGATAGAAAAGGCAGGTGGAATTCCTGGTAGAAGCTACGAATCGCCTGTCCACCACTTCCTTTAAATGATTCATCTAGTGAAGTAAATGCTATTATTGATTTTTCAATATGATGTAATTGTCTTTCATATGTATCTAAGCTACTGAGTAACCTCTCAATCCCTTGATGAAAAGCCTGTGCATCTAATATCTTGTCTTTAATTAGAGTCTACTCCTTTCTATAACGAAAATCTAGAAAGCTAGAATTCTTTATTATGTAGATATAGAAAAATTTAACAAATACATCTTATCTAATTTTCCCAGCCATTTCATCGTTATTTTCTCTCATTTTTGATTGTTAGGAGTAGACTTTAGACCTAAAAAACAAGGACGATTTTCTCGCCCCCAATAAGGAAGCAGAAGAATCGTCCCTATACTTTCTACTTATAAAACCTCATAATCTCAACTGCCGCTCGTTTGTACCCCCCTTTTGCTTGCAAAAGAGTCCCAAATTCCTCACTTCTTTGTTTATATTCTTCATTATTTAGTAGCTTCAATAAAGATTGCTTCAATGTATCTGAATTACATTTCTTTAAATGAATACCACAGCCTAACCGTTCCACCTGCTGTGCAATCATTTCCTGCTCCTGTTGTTGAGGATAAAGGATTAAGGGGACTTTATAATACAAGCCTTCCTGGGCACTGTTCATCCCTCCATGTGTGACAAAGATGTCCACCTTTTGCAGCAGGTCAATTTGGTTCACAAAATCATAAAGAATAAAATTTTCTGGTACAAAAGAAAAATCCGTTTCCTTCATTTTATTTCCTAAAGATAAGACAAATATTGCCTCAATATCCTTAAATGCGTGAAAACAATCTTCATAAAATTTCTTATTCTCACCAAAGATACTCCCTAACGAAATATACACAACGGGTTTTTCGCTTATCGGTAATGTAACTTTTTCTCCTTCTCCTCGATCCGAAATTGAAGGTCCAACAAAACAATACGTTTCATCAAACACATCTCCGTTTGGTGTAAATTCCGCAGCAGTATAAACAATATTTAATTTTTCTTTGCTCGCTAATGCATCTAAAAGCGGAGGCTTCTTCATGTTGTACTTTTTGCATAAACGATGCTGAATCGATAATGCCTTCACTAAATGCTTTAAATCCCCTCTTGCAAATTGAAGGATTAAATTGAAAAACTCTTTTGGCATATTTAAGAATGATTCGTGAAATGGAAAGGTTGTTGTGGAACAAATGGTTGGAATCTGTTTAATTTGACCTACGTATTTCCCCCATGTTGCTAAAGAATCATGAATAATATAGTCTGGTTTTTCTCTGTCTACCTCGTTTAATAAAAACTCCAACATGGTCGCGGTGCTTTCGATACAAACCCGAAAAACGATCGGAAAGTATTTCAGCTGTTCTTCTGTATAATTGGTATCCTCTAAACGCTCGATGCTATAAGGCATATAAGTAGCACCTGTTTCTTCAATTTTTTCCTTTAAATCAGGAAACGAGTAGTATAATACTTCTTCCCCTTGATCAATCAACTCTTTTACTAAAGCGAGCGTCGGATTTGTATGACCATGTGCGGGAATATTAAAAAATATCGCTTTACCCAAGGAAATAATCTCCTTTTATCAATAGAATAGTGTTTTTAATTCATCTTTTTGTCTAGTATTCTTTTAAACTTCAAATCAATTTTATAAAAAAGCTTCTCGCATACGTTGTAAGTCTCTCTTAGGGGGCAATCCGAATTTTCGGCTATATTCCCGACTGAAATGGGATGGACTTTCATACCCTACCTGAAATGCTGCTTCGGCTGCTTCTACATTTTCCGTTAACAGTAGTCGGCGCGCTTCCTGAAGGCGTAGCTGTTTCTGGTATTGGATCGGGCTCATGCCTGTTATTTCCTTAAAATAATTGTACAAGGATGAAGGGCTCATTCTCGCTTCCTTTGCCAATTCCTCCACCTTTAAGGGCTTCGCGAACTCGCGGTTCAGCAGTTCAATCACCTTAGCAATTCGCTGTGCTTGACTACCAACGAGTGCAAAATGCTTCAATGTATCATTTTGGTCATTTTGCAAAACTCGGTAAATGATTTCCCGAATAATAGAGGTTGAAAGCATAGGAATATCGTCTGGAGTCTCTAGCAGTCGAATAAGCCGTAAAATCGCGTCGAGAAGCGAGTCACTAATCGGATTGATGACAAGACCACGTCCTGATGATCGATTTGGCACCTCTTGATTGAACGATTGAATGACCTCGAGTATTTGTTTCATATCAAGCTGTAAATGCACACTTAAATATGGTTCCTCGGCTGTTGCCTTTACGACCTGTCCCGCAATAGGCAAATGAACAGAAGCTGTCAAATAACTAGCTGAATCATATCTATAGCTTTCCTCCCCAAGCATGACGACCTTTGTACCTTGTGCGACCACACATAGAGATGGCTCGTAAACGGTATGAATCGGTTCAGAAACCTCGGATGTTCGTATAAAGCGCAAGCCTGGGATCGCTGTTTCATGTGTCCCATCCGTTTTGACAAATCTCTCCATTAACTCAACTAGATCCTTGTTCCGCTCCATGGAATACTCCTCCATCTCTTCCTGTAACTGTATCTCTAACATTTGCTTTTATTCTATAGTCTTTTGGAGGATTAGGCAATGATTGTGTATCTTCCGGCTACCACCCTACCTTCTTATCACTTCATAATAGAGGTGTCATCATCCATTTCAATTGGAGGTTAACAAATTGATGAAAACATTGGTACCCGTTCTACTGTTTAACCTCTTGGCATTTCACTCTTGCCAAGAGACTAACCTCCACTTAAACGTGAAAGGAGATAGAGAAATGAATAAAGAACAAGCTCATTCACATCCATATGTCGGCATGTGGGTGACCTCAGATGGCTATATTCGCCACGAGCTGCTGCCAAATGGACGATATGACGAAGCTCGCGGAAATCGCCAAAGCGCCTATCAAGGAAGCTATACCGTCAAAGGCAATCATATCGAATATGTCGATGATACTGGCTTTACAGCTGACGGTGATTTTGTCGATGGCGTGCTGTACCACGCAGGTATGGTGCTATATCGCGAAGAACAAAGTGAAGGGAGCAAGAAATAATGTCTGAACTTAATGGAAAAGTAGTGATTATTACAGGAGCAAGTAGTGGAATTGGTGAAACGACAGCACGTCTACTCGCAAGTCAAGGTGCTCATACTGTTATTGGAGCACGACGATTGGAAAGATTAGAAGCCCTAGCATCTGACATTCGTGCAGATGGAGGCTCTGTCGTTGTTCAAAAGCTCGATGTGACGGATTTAGAACAGATGCAAGCAATTATCGACGTAGCCATGAGTCGTTTTGGACGAGTGGACGCAATTGTCAACAATGCTGGCGTCATGCCACTCTCTCCGTTGGAATCCTTAAAAATTGAAGAATGGAACCGCATGATTGATGTTAATATTCGCGGCGTTCTCCATGGCATTGCCGCAGGTCTTCCTGTCATGAAGGAACAAGGCTTTGGACATTTTATCAATCTAGCATCGATCGGCGCCTACGAGGTTACCCCAACAGCAGCCGTGTACTGTGCAACGAAATATGCGGTGAAGGCAATAACAGATGGTTTGCGTCAAGAGGTTGCAGGGCAAGGCATCCGAGTGACCCTTATCTCACCAGGTGTAACAGAATCAGAGCTAGCCGAAAGCATTTCAGATACCGAAGCGAGGGAATTCATGAAAGAATACCGTCGTATCGCCCTACCAGCTTCTGCCATTGCCCGGGCAATTGCTTATGCAATCGAACAGCCGACGAATGTTGATGTGAATGAAATGGTGATTAGACCTGTAGTGTAGTGAAGTTTTTAAAAGGAAACATGACAAAAAAATCGCAAGCTGGATTCTCTACCATATCCTGTTTGCGATTTTTCTTTCTTTTCAAACGATTTTAGCATTTATTTCCGTAAATGCAGTGAATATTGTTTAAGTGACCTTCACTTTTGCTCATCAGTTCTTTATTTCCGTAAGAGTTACATCCCACAATAAAACATTTGTATTCGGATTTTCGTCTTCATTGATAATCTTCACTTTAAGCTCTTTTGCACCTTGTATGTCCGTTTCAAAATAATTCTCATTACTTCGTTCCGCTCCATTTACTGCATATGAGCTCGTATCAATTTCTTTCCCATCTAAGGTAAACGTGATCGCGCTTGCACCATGGATTACATCGTCTGGAATAGCGCTATAGCCTGAAATCTTTAAATACTTTCCATCCAATTGCAAAGTAAACGTATTAGTTGCAGGATTTTCTCTACTATATAAATTGATTTTTGGTTCCACCTTTTGATGCGCAACTTCAAAACGGGTGAGATTTTCGTCCCAAGAAACAGAGCCTTCCTTCAATGTGAATTCATGCAACCCGATTTCTCTGCCTGCTTCAACTTTTGATGCATCTTTAAAAAAATGATTCATTCCCTCAACCAATACAATTGTACCAATTGAAAGAAGGATTGCTATGATGAAAACTTTGCTCATGCCCTTCACTGTATCTTTCGAACGTGCCACAAGTTTTTGTGCGCAAAATCCGACCGCAGCACCTAATGTATTCGTAAGAACATCATCAATATCAAAACTCCCCAAACGTGTGACCATTTGTATAGCTTCAAGCACCAAAATGGATATACAAAATATACTAATAAACCGTAAAAAACTGCTTCGAAACAACAGGGGAATGAAAATCCCATAAGGTATAAAGCCTGCGAAGTTAGCAAAATTAAAAAACCAAATTTGAAAGTTCTTTCCTATTGGCGAATATAAAGGAATCTCACTTGGTATGAAATTGTACATATACCCAGCGTTATCAATATTACTTGTTCTGTCAAAGCCGAAATACAAGAAGTAGAGCATCAAAACGGTATAAGCGGCTAGCAAGGTGATAGTAATTGTACGAGCTTTTCCTTTAAACATAAAAAAATCCTCTCTCTTATACTCTGTTAAAAACATCCCTTTGTATGATAAAGCTGGGAGTTTTCCGGTACCGATTTTTCAGATTGTATTATTGGTATGGATAAAATTTATCTTGAACACTATTGTGTTTTTTTTAGAGTGCTTAGGTTACAGCTTTGTATTTTATTTTAACAATATTTAAAGGTTATTCCATAGTTGATTTTTATATAGATCTAGTAATAGATTGTAAATAGTTAATACTGTTAATTTTTTCAAGTCCGAGTGAGCATCTTAGAACACAAAAATAAAAAGCACGCAAAACATGCTGTCACTTTTAGAGTTAATTTTTATCTTTTTTTATCAATACTTTACATTGGATATCTATATAAGGTTTATTTGATTGTGAGGTAATACAGTTTAACTAAAGAAGCAGAGTACTTTAAGAAGGAATATTAAATAAGATTAAAATATAATTTGCATTTATACATTTAAGAAAATAATCCCTTCTTAAAAGAAAACAAATGAATGATTAAGGATTTAGTCTTTTGGTGTTTCTCTAATGTTTTTATTCAATTAATGGGTAAGCGATACTTTAATAAAGAGGTATCGCATTTTTTATTGAACTATCGATGCAGGTTAATTGATGAAAGTTCTTAACATACATTCCGCAATCGGGACATTTTCTTGAATAAGAGAAGGGATTAATCGGAAGTAAATCGAAGTTAATCAGAAGTTGGAATAAACGAAAAAATAACAAATGGATAATTACAAATCCTAAAGAATAGAGGGGAAGAGATGGGGAAAATAATTGCAAACGTAAGCAGTACATTAAATGGTATCTTTACTGGACCAAAAGGCGAAGAAGATAACATGGTAAGTTGGGCGATGCCTGGCATCATAGATTCCACAAATGATGGACTTGCGTTGTTCCAGAAGGCTGACGCAATCTTGATGGGCCGGATTACATATGAAGGCTTTGCAAGCTATTGGCCGTTCCAAGAGGGAGATTGGGCTGATGCTATGAATAAGACTCAAAAGTTTGTAGCAACAAATAATAGTGAGATTACTGAAGTTCACTGGGGGGACTATGATGATACCATTACTCTGATTAACTCAGATGTAATGTCGAACGTTAGGGAGCTAAAAAGAGAAATCAAGGGTGATATCATTGTTCCCGCAAGCGCAGGTCTTGTCCAAAGTCTAATAAATGCTGTTTTACTTGATGAACTGCGAATCATCATTCATCCGGTCATATTGGGTAGTGGCAAACGTTACTTCGATAACATCGAAACACGTCACGACATGAAGTTAATAGAAACCAAGCTTTACGAAACAAGTGGTTCAATGTTAATGCGGTATGAGATTTCCAAATAATAGCTATAGAAATAGAGAGTAAATAAGGTTAGAAACGATCTTCATAGAATAGAGCGCGATTATTGAATAAGCGACTCTTTTCTTCTTCAACTAACAGTTATTTTTTAAGAGCATGTTTTGATTTAATATTTCAAAACATGCTTTTATATTGGAATAACGTAAGAATTTAATGTTGTAAGTGAAAAATAACTCTTAAATTGACAAGGTGTACTCTAATCAACTTTATGCTATTAAAGTATCGCTTTCGTTGAGAATACTCTCAAATTGAATTTGGTAATTATTCGATTACTTATGTCTTATCGGGAAATGCAACAAAAAATTTGAAAAGCCTTGTTCTAATGGAGAATGAACATTCGAATACATTTCGAACCCGTAGGAACCAGCTTGTTCAAACTCTGAATTATTTATCCAATCATACAACTCTCCATAAGCATTACCCGCACTATTGATGTCTCCTTTGTATTCTAATACAGCATAGGCCGCTTTAGGGAGTTCATACGAAATCATACCGAGTGGAGGTTCCACATCTGTATTAACTTCTACGCCAGCTATCCATGTAAATAGGTCAGTATCTGGATTGTAGTTAGGAGGGTCAATGAAAATTCCATAGGTTATAGGAAGACCAATTGCACCATTAACTTCATTCAGTCTGGTATGAAAGGATTGTTGGAATTTAGGAATGATCATTTGTTCTCTAGTCTCTTGCAATAAAGTTTCTAGCTTCATTCCTATTATTCGAGTTTGTTTTCTCTCAACGATTTTAATTTTCATCTATCCGCCTCCTTTTCTTTTTATAAAAACTTGTAAATATATAAATTTCGTTAATGTTAACAAATATTTTTCCTTCTTCAACGATCCTGCCCCGTTAGTTCAAGAATTTAATCTAAAAATCCTATGTGTTTAATAACTTTCCTTAAGAAAAAATAGATTAACAATAAAAATGTTCAGTTTTTGTATTTCCTCCCTAGTTATGGTTGGTGAGTTTCTTGCTTATTTTCTAATCGTATCTTGGTCTTCTTCGGCACGTACACTCTGGTTTTCCTGTACATATTGCAGAAACTGACTCCTAAGAATATACGTGCCCTAGGCTTTCCCGCTGCTCTTTTCTCTTCATTTCAATTTTCTCCTTTTTTCTATATACATCTTCAGTGCTTCATCAATCTGCTTATATTCTTCTGTTCCCATTTTTAAAATACTGATTTTCCCTAAAAGCTCAGTGATTTTCGTTTCAATTAGAGCTAATTCTTCATACATATTTTGTTCTTCATCATTTTCCTTTTTCTTTTTTCGTTCCTCATATTCCAACAGCCCCATCTCAATCTGATGAATTTTATTATTCTCAATTATGAGTAGTTTGGAACATAACCTTTCAATTAAATATCGATCATGTGAGATTATGATAAGTGTGCCAGTATAATGACTGAGTGTTCTTTCCAGCTCTTCTCTACTTGGTAAATCTAGATGGTTTGTTGGTTCATCTAAAATTAACACATCATTTTCCTTAAGAATCATATGAATCAGTTTAATTCGTGTCCGTTCTCCAAGACTCAATTGAGCAATTGTTCTTTGAAGGATTTCTCTCTGAATTCCCATATTGGCAATTAAAGTTCTAGCATATGTTTCTTGCTGTCGATCCTCAAGTTCAAGGTATTCTAAAGGAGTTTTTTCTTCAGGAAGGTCACTTACATCCTGTGAAAGGTAAGCAATTTTTGTTGACTCACTTATCCATAGTGAACCTTTCGTAAGTATTTCCTCATTGAGCAGTATTTTAATAAATGTCGTTTTCCCTACTCCATTTGCTCCAAGCAAGCCGACTCTTTCTCCATGCTTTACAAAAAAGTGGCTCTTTTCGAATAACAATTTATCACCAAACTGTTTCATAATTCCTTTTGCCTCAAGAAACCTTTTTCCACGTTTATGAAAAGATTCAAATTGAAAGGAAACAGATTTCTCTTCCTTTGGCTTTGTCACTTCATGTTTTGATAATTCAAGGTTTAATCGCTTAAGCTTCGATTTAATCTGATTATCCTTTTTCTTTGCCTTCGCTCGTTCAAATTCTCGTAATCCCATTTGTCGATTTTCAGCATTTGAACCTCCTTTTCCAGCTTGTCGATGGGCCTTTTCTGACCAGTTTCTCATTGTGTTGATTTGCTTTTCAATGCTCTCAATTTTACGCTTCTGTTTTTCATAAATACTTTTTTCTTGTTCATACATCCTCTGCTTTTCGATTCGATAGGAGGTATAATTACCTTCATACACTTTGAGCTCTCCATATTCAAGTTCAAAAATCTTTGTTACCGTTTCATCTAAAAAATAGCGATCATGGGAAATGATAATAGCAGTCCCAGCATAGTCTCTTACTTCTTCAACCAGCCATTTAACCCCTTGCATATCTAAGTGATTTGTCGGTTCATCTAAGATAATAACCTCTGGTGAATTTGCCCATATTTTTGCTAGAGACAATTTAAGCCTTTCTCCTCCACTTAAATGAATTAGCTTTTCTTTATCCAAGCTTTCTTTTTGTAAACCAAGCTGTTTGCTTGTTACAATTAGCTGTTTTCCAAATTCTCTTAGCTCGTAATCAATTGACAGCATATTATCTGTTGCTTGAGGCAAATAGCCTATTTTTAGCTGTGAAGGCCTCATTGTGATAGTACCGTTATCAGGTTCTATCATTTTCATTAAGATTTTTACGAGCGTCGTTTTCCCAGCGCCATTCCAGCCGACAAGACCAATTTTTTCATTATGTCGTATTTCAAAGCTTACATCCTTTAGAATTTCACTTTCACCAAAGCTTTTGTTTAGTTTCTTCCCCTGTATCACAATAGTCATACAACACACCTCTTATATATATATTCACAGAGAGGTTTATAAAAAGTAAAAACCTCTCCAAAAATCCTGGAGAGGTTGGTTTTTAATCAATCCAATTCAAATAAAATGCACACTTAAACAAATACGCAACAGACATAAAGACAGAGTTTCTTTACGCTAGTAAGGTAACGGCACTAATTGAAAGTTTTTTGGACAGACTAATCCTATTCTCCAGGTTCTCATTTTTTACATTCATATGAGTGCTACCCTTTCAAATAAGATTAAATCCACATGTGCCTATTACCGTTCCTTTCCTAAACTAACTTATATTTACAGTATATTTTCCCATGTTAATATTGTCAAAGATTTTAAAAATGCGATACCTCTTTATTGAACTAAACGTGCAGTTGAGTTCAATAAAAAATGTCAAATTTTGAAACTTATTCTTTAATATTCCGTATACCAATATAAAATGGTATCTAATGCAGGGAGGGATCTTAGTTGGCTGAAAAGGAAAAAAGTGTACCATTTTTTAAAAAATCTTGGGTTTCTCAAATTGGTGTATTTTTATTATCACAGATAATTTTTATTACATTCGAACAAACAGGTTGGTTACCTAATTATAGAGAGATTGATGGAACACTATTTGGGAGAATTACGGAATCGGCAATTTTTAAAGAATGGTTTACTTTTTACGAAACACCACAATTAAATTTAATTACTGTCTTTTTTGGTATCTTCTTTCTTGTGCCTGGAATAATAGGTGCATTAAAAAACGTATTTTCGCTTAGACACTATAGTAGTAGCTCCAAATAACCGTGATTAAAAATAAATATGGGTTCTTAAAATGAAGAAAGTTTGCGAAGAGTTTTACATAGACTATCGGGTGCGATACTTTAATAAAGAGGTATCGCATTTTTTATTAAATCTAAATGGGCAGGTTGTTTAACAAGGAATTAAAGAATTAAACTCGTAATTCTAAGTAGATGACATTTTTGTTTAAGGGGAGAATATGAAAAAGATAATTGTTGTTTATATTTTATTACCGATTATCAGTATTATCTTAGTGTCTTTAACACCATTTCTAATACCATCAAACGTTGAAAGTTACGAAGAGTTTCAAGATGCTAATTTTGGATTCCCTATCCCTTTTGTTAAGCAGAATCTTTTAGAATCAGGTTCTGGTTATGTAGGAGGATTTCCACAGGAATTTGGATTACAAATGGATTTTTTAGATAATGACCCCCAATTTAAATTTCATTTTATTAGTTACTTTTTTTCTGTTTGTATCATTTATTTTTTTCTATTGTTAATCTATTTTTTCTTAAGGAAAGTTATTAAATACTTACGATTTTCAGATTAAATTCTTGAACTAATGGTGCAGGTTACTAGAAAAAGGATTAGTTTGTTACCATATAGAATTTATCCGATAGACAGGAAAAAAGGAGATAGAAATTATGAGCAAAAGTAAACAAGTTGATGAATTAACCATTGAGGACTTTAAAAATAGTCCGATTTGGGAATGGGCTATAGATGAAGAGGAAAATGAAGAACAAGATGAGACTTGGGTAAGACCATCAGAAACAATAAATTTCACTGAAGAACTAAATGGTTCGATAGTATCAGGGGAACTATCAACAAATGATGGTGAAAAGTTTCCAATGATTGCTTCTTCAACTAAAGGGGCAGCATTCCTGTAATAAGTGAAAATGAAATTTGATAGAAAAAAGACCTCTTGATAAGATAAATGTGTCCTGAGCCGGCCAGCTAAAGGAACAAAACATCTACTCGGAGGTCTCAA
>NZ_JBQENT010000021.1:0-84176 GCF_052044855.1 Metabacillus sp. 22489 | reverse complement strand
TGGCCGATCACCCTCTCAGGTCGGCTACGCATCGTCGCCTTGGTGAGCCGTTACCTCACCAACTAGCTAATGCGCCGCGGGTCCATCTGTAAGTGATAGCCGAAACCATCTTTCAATATTGAACCATGCGGTTCAATATGTTATCCGGTATTAGCTCCGGTTTCCCGGAGTTATCCCAATCTTACAGGCAGGTTACCCACGTGTTACTCACCCGTCCGCCGCTAATCTTTGGGAGCAAGCTCCCTCAGATTCGCTCGACTTGCATGTATTAGGCACGCCGCCAGCGTTCGTCCTGAGCCAGGATCAAACTCTCCAATAAAGTGTTTGACTTGCTCATTGTGTACTTAATAGTACGATTTGTTGTTAATCGAAATTAACGTTGGCACGCTTGGTTTTGTTTAGTTTTCAAAGAACTTTCGTCGTCCAAAAGCGACCTCTTAAATATATCATATATTATCGAATTTTGTCAATAACTTTTTTATATTTATAAGAGTTATAAATCAGCTCCGATTAGCTGACTTTTAGAAGTATACCAACTTTATCATTCTAAGTCAATACAGATAGAGCAATTTTTTTAAATAATTTCTTCAATAAATAGGTCCGTTCTATTCTTCAGTGAAATTATTTCATCCTTGCCTAATATCTTAATCATCGGTCTCGTAGGATACTGCTCATCAATAAAAACAATTTCAGCTGATAGTCCATTTGATAATCTCACTTTTGTTCCAGATGAAAACTTAAGAAGTCCTTTTTTTAATTCAGTAACAATACTTAAATCAAATCGTCCAAAATCATCCTGAATTATTTGCTCTAAAACCTTAAAAGGGGATTGCTTACTCCGATAAGGTCGAACAGACACCATCGCTTGATATGTATCAGCCAATGCGACAATTTTGCTATATGGATGTAATTGAGCTCCTTTTACCCCTAATGGATAACCACTACCATCTATTCTTTCATGATGCTGTAAAACGCCTATTTTGACACCTTCTTTTATTGACATTACATTTTTTAATAACTGATAACTATAAATTGGATGTTGTTTAATTCCTCGATATTCTTTTTCCGTCAGTGTAATATTTTTTGCAGTTATGCTTGCATCTACCTTAGCCATGCCACTATCACAAAGTAACCCAGTTATCGATATTTGGTTGATATCCCCTTGCTTATATCCTAATTTTTTTGCAAGGAATGCACTTAGTAAAGCAACAGATACAGAGTGATGAAAAAGATAATCCTCTTTATTACAATAATGATAGAGCTTAAAAGTTTCCTCCAAATTATTAGTTAATAATTCCTCTATTAAAGGTAAAATGATGTGCCTCACCTTTGAAATATCCATTTGACTACCTGACTGCCATCCTATATATAGTTGCTTATATGAGTTTACAGCACTTATATACTGTTTATAAAAGGACTGCTCTATTTTTACACCCATCTCTTTTCTATCAATATGTATTTTTGCTTCTCCTTCAGCCTTCACTTCTTGACCATTTACTTGTTCATCTTGAATTTCGACTTCATTTATTAAAAATGCATTTAAAACGTCAATAATATGATTTGTAACAACTGTATTTTTTAGGATTAAAGTCTTATTAGTTGCCGAAAGAACATCATCAGCTAAAATACTTCCTTCAATTAATTGGTTTACGCGAATTTTCAAATTCTCCACCTCCTACTTACATTATAGATTCACTAGGAAAATGTGTCTATTTTTTAAAGTGGTTTCTTTCATTTCATTTGCTATTCGAAAGTTTTTTAGTTCTTATGTCATACGTTGTATGGTATCACCTTACATAAAAAAAGCTGGTGGGTTTATGCTCCCACCAGCTTAACAAAAGGAAATAACGATTTTATTTACTCTTCTGTATTTTCTGTTGTACCTTCAGTTGTATTTTCATTTGTGTCTTCTGTTTCAGTTTCTTCTTCTTCTTTTTCTACCAATGCTACTGTTGAAACAGAGACATTATCATCTAAGCGAATAAGTTTAACACCTTGTGTGTTTCGCCCCATAGTTGAAATTGAATCAACATCCATACGAATGATTATACCACTTGCTGTAATCAGCATTAAATCTTCTTCACCGGTTGCTGCTTTAACAGAAACGACATGGCCGTTTTTATCTGTAATATTACATGTTTTTAAGCCTTTTCCGCCACGACTTTGAACTCTATACTCTTGAGAAGGCGTTCTTTTACCGTATCCATTGCTTGTAACAATGAGGACATCTACACCATCTTCAAGTATTTCCATTCCCACAACCTCATCTTCTTCATCAAGAGAGATACCTTTTACACCTGTAGCAGTACGTCCCATTGAACGGACATCAGTTTCAGGGAAACGGATAAGCATACCGTTTTTAGTACCGATAATAATATCTTTTGTACCATCAGTTAGCTTAACAGAGATAAGCTCATCTTCTTCACGTAGATTTACAGCTATTAACCCATTATTTCGAATATGTGCAAATTGAGATAAAGGAGAGCGTTTAGAAATTCCTTCTTTTGTTGTAAAGAATAAGAACCAATCATCAACAAACTCAGACACTGGAATTATCGCATTTACCCATTCACCTTTATCAACACTTAGAAGATTAATAATCGGTAGTCCTTTTGCAGTTCTACTAAATTCAGGAATTTCATATCCCTTTGCCCGATACACCTTCCCTTTATTCGTAAAGAATAGCAGCGTATCATGTGTAGAGGTTGTAAGTAAATGTTCAACAAAATCATCTTCATTTGTTCCCATTCCTTGAACCCCTCTACCTCCACGTTTCTGACTACGATAAGTTGAAACTGGAAGACGTTTAATATAGCCATTATGTGTTAATGTAATAACAACATTTTCTACAGGGATTAAATCCTCATCTTCTATATTTTCAAGTCCGCCAGCTACAATTTCAGTACGTCGTTTATCATTAAAACGTTCTTTTACTTCAGTAAGTTCTTCACGGATGATTTCTAAAACTTTCTCTTCATCAGCTAAAATTGCCTTTAATTCAGCAATTAACTTAACAAGTGATTGGTACTCTTCTTCAATCTTTTCACGTTCTAAACCTGTTAGTCTTTGTAAACGCATATCTAAAATTGCTTGCGCTTGTTTTTCGCTTAGAGAGAATTGTTCCATTAATCCATTTTTAGCAATTTCAGTTGTTTGTGAATTACGAATAAGCGAGATAACTGCATCTAAATGGTCGAGAGCTATTCTTAACCCTTCTAAAATATGTGCGCGTGCTTCTGCTTTTCTTAATTCAAATGCTGTTCTTCGCTTAATAACAACCTTTTGGTGATCTAGATAATGGGATAGCATTTGTTTTATATTTAAAACTTTCGGATGACCATCCACTAACGCTAGCATATTAATACCAAAGCTAGTTTGTAATGCTGTTTGTTTATATAAATTATTTAATAAAACATTCGCGTTTGCATCTTTTCTCACTTCAATTACAATACGCATACCGTCACGGTCTGATTCATCTCGTAAATCTGTTATTCCGTCGATTTTTTTATCACGTACAAGCTCAGCAATTTTTTCAACTAGTTTTGCTTTATTTACTTGATAAGGAATTTCTTTAACTATAATAACCTGCTTGCCAGATGCTTTCTCTTCAATTTCCACCTTAGCACGAAGAGTGATTGAGCCACGACCCGTTTCATATGCCTTGCGAATGCCACTTCTTCCAATAATTTGACCTGCAGTAGGAAAATCTGGTCCAGGGATGATTTCCATTAATTCTGGTATAGTCATATCAGGCTCTTTACTAATCGCTAGAACGGCATCAATAACCTCACCAAGCTGATGTGGTGGGATATTCGTCGCCATACCAACAGCGATACCAGTCGCTCCATTAACAAGTAAATTAGGGAATCTCGCTGGTAGAACAGCTGGCTCTCTTTCTGATCCATCATAGTTATCTTGATAGTCGATTGTATCCTTATTAATGTCACGGACTAATTCCATTGAAATTTTCGACATTCTTGCCTCTGTATAACGCATTGCAGCTGCAGAATCTCCATCAACAGACCCAAAATTCCCGTGACCATCCACTAGCATATAACGAAAGTTAAAGTCTTGAGCCATCCGAACCATTGTTTCATAAACAGCAGAATCACCGTGTGGGTGATACTTACCGATTACTTCTCCAACAATACGCGCGGATTTTTTAAATGGTTTATCAGAGGTCATACCTAAATCATTCATCGCATAAAGAATACGGCGATGAACTGGCTTTAAACCATCACGAACATCAGGTAATGCACGAGATACAATAACACTCATTGCATACCCTAAAAATGATTCACGCATTTCACTACTAATATTTCTTTCAATTACATGTGACTTTTCATTTTCCGACATACTAAGATAACCTCCCTTAGTCATTCACATTTAAATTGGGAGTGATTTATTTTCATTCTAAATAGATTCTACATACCCAATTAAATTGAAATGCACGAGTGTTTAATCCATCTTTGTCATATACTTAAATTAATATAAGAGGTAGCCGTACAATTTTTCAAAATAACAGTCTACCCTTCATTATATCAATAACAGATCAAGATTACACATTAATTTCCTTGTATATTTCACTGTAAGCCAGGCTAGTCTAACATTATGTCACACTAAACAGCCTACTATAAGAAAACACCTCACCGTAAAATGAGGTGCATTCCTTAAATATCTAAATTTTTAACATATTGTGCATTTTCTTCAATAAAGTTTCGACGCGGCTCTACTTTATCACCCATTAATGTATCAAATATTTCATCTGCATCAATTGCATCTTCTAACGTAACTTGAAGCAATGTTCTTGTCTCAGGTGCCATCGTCGTTTCCCAAAGCTGTCCTGGGTTCATTTCTCCTAAACCTTTATAACGTTGAATACCAGGTTTAGGCTGCTCAGGCATCTCAGCTAAGTAAGTTTCCAATTGCTTATCATTATACGCATATTCAATACGTTTACCTTGCTGAATTTTATATAGTGGCGGCTGTGCAATATAGATATAACCTGATTCAACAATTTTACGCATATATCTGTAAAAGAAAGTCAATAGCAATGTCCGAATATGTGCACCATCGACGTCAGCATCGGTCATGATCACAATTTTGTGATAACGAGCTTTTGAAAGATCAAAATCTTCACCAATCCCTGTTCCTAACGCAGTGATAATCGATCTTATTTCATTGTTAGAAAGAATTCGATCAAGTCTTGCCTTTTCAACGTTTAAAATTTTACCTCTTAAAGGTAATATCGCTTGGAAATGTCTATCTCTTCCTTGCTTTGCAGAACCACCCGCAGAATCACCCTCAACGATATACAGCTCACTTATTTTTGGGTCTCTTGAAGAGCAATCTGCAAGTTTACCAGGTAAATTAGAGATTTCTAATGCACTCTTCCTTCTCGTTAATTCACGGGCCTTTTTAGCTGCTAATCGTGCTCTAGCTGCCATGAGTCCCTTTTCGACAATTTTCTTTGCAGTCGAAGGATTCTCTAATAAAAATTTATCAAACGCTTCTGAAAAGATTGAGTCTGTTACAGCACGAACCTCTGAGTTCCCTAACTTCGTCTTTGTTTGCCCTTCAAATTGCGGATCAGGATGCTTAACGGAAATAATTGCGGTAATCCCTTCACGTACATCCTCACCGGAAAGATTATCATCACTTTCTTTGAAGATTTTATTTTTTCTTGCATAATCATTAATAACACGGGTCAAAGCTGTTTTAAAACCTGATTCGTGAGTCCCACCTTCATACGTATGAATATTGTTAGCGAAAGAATATATATTACTTGTGTAGCTATCATTATACTGAATCGCTACTTCAGCCGTAATTCCATCCTTTTCTCCCTCAATATAAACAGGCTCATCATGAATCACTTCACGAGTTCGATTCAAATGTTCTACATATGATTTAATTCCACCCTCATAATGGAATTCATCGCGACGTTTAGGTTCCCGCTTATCTTCAATCGTTATTTTTAAACCACGGTTTAAGAAAGCTAGCTCTCTAATTCGTGTCGCAAGAGTTTCATAATCATAGGTAGTTGTTTCAGTAAAAATTTCGGGATCTGGCTTAAAGTGTGTAATTGTTCCTGTAATATCCGTTTCTCCAATTACTTCTAAATCAGCAGCAGGGACACCTCTTTCAAACTTTTGAAAATGGATTTTCCCTTCACGGTGAACTGTAACAGTTAATTCTGTTGATAGAGCATTTACGACAGATGCACCAACACCATGCAAACCACCAGAAACCTTGTAACCTCCACCACCGAATTTCCCTCCAGCATGCAGTACGGTCATTATAACTTCAACCGCTGGACGACCCATTTTTTCATGAATTCCTACTGGGATTCCTCGGCCGTTATCCTTTACTGTAATGCTGTTATCTTCTTCTATTACTACATTGATTTCATCACAAAATCCCGCTAACGCTTCATCAATACTGTTATCGACAATTTCCCATACAAGGTGATGAAGCCCTTTTCCACTAGTAGAACCAATATACATACCAGGACGTTTCCGTACTGCTTCTAAACCTTCTAGTACTTGAATCTGACTTTCATCATAGGCTTGTTGGGCCTGATTTTCTTCAATCGCCATATTCATTCACCTACACTTTTCCTAGAGCTTAGCATTTAGCTAACTCTTCACATAATTAATTTATATCAAAAGCATGTTGTGCTCGTTTTTTTAATGTACTTGATGACAATGGGGAAAAATAAATTTTATCTATTGTTACAATAATTGATTTCGCTTTTCCGTTCGTAAGCTTTACAATTTTTGCTTTCTGTTTCTCGTAGAACTCTGTAACAATAGTTGAAGCTTGAGAGGATTGACGATCCAATATCATGACTACTTCCTTAGATGGGACAACATAGTTGTCACCAAGATGAATATACAAGTTAATCACCTCTTTTTTCGACTGAAAGTTTTCCAGCCTCAACGTGGAACGTCGCAGCTTCTTTTAATGTTTGATGGTCAATGCCTTCGACGCTTGTCGTCGTTACAAAGGTTTGGACTTTGCCTTGAATAGTATTTAGCAAGTGAGATTGTCTGAAGTCATCAAGTTCTGATAATACATCATCGAGTAGAAGAATCGGGTATTCTCCAATCTCTTGATGAATTAAATCAATTTCAGCTAATTTCAATGATAATGCAGTTGTCCTTTGCTGTCCTTGCGATCCATATGTTTGCACATCATGGTCATTAACATAAAAAAGCAGGTCATCTCTATGTGGCCCAGCAAGTGTTGCTCCTCGTTCAATTTCTTTCTCTTTTATTTTGGAAAATTTCTCCTCAAATACTTTTATCATTTTTGTCAAATCATGATCTTCTGATACATCAACAGAAGCTTTATATTTAATTGTTAATGATTCTAAGCCTCTGCTAATTCCTGAATGAATTGGCTGAGCCCACTTTTGTAATTCATGAATAAACTTTAATCTTCTGTTAATGATCTTCGCAGCAGCTTCACTAAGTTGAGCAGTTAGCACTTCAAGCATCGTTTGATCAGTTTGCTTTTTCATTTGCAGCATTTTCAGATAATTGTTTCTTTGCTGCATAATTTTTTGGTAACGACTCAAATCATGAAGATATATCGACGATACTTGCCCGATTTCCATATCAATAAATCTTCTTCTTACTTGCGGACTACCCTTGACCAAGTTTAAGTCCTCTGGTGCAAACATAATCACATTCATTGCCCCTACATACTGGCTTAACCGCTCTTGTTCAATAAAGTTCAATTTTGCCTTTTTGCCCTTTTTGGCAATGACTAATTGAAGGTCAGTTGAATGATTGTATTTCTCCACACTACCTTCTATTTTAGCATATTCTTTGTCCCAACGAATTAATTCTTTGTCATTTGATGTACGATGTGACTTCGCCATAGCAAGTACAAAAATTGATTCCATAACATTTGTTTTTCCTTGAGCATTTTCACCAAGGATAACATTTACTTTATTTTCAAACTCTATCGATAAATCATCATAATTCCGATAATTTTTTAGTGTTAATTCTTTTATAAACAATTTTTGTGCACCAACTTTAATTTTTCACAATATATGTGCCAAAATCTGGAATGTAAATGATGTCTCCATCTCTTAATTTTTTACCACGACGATTCTCAGGCTCATTATTTACAAAAATTTCATATTCACCTAAAAACCATTTAGCCATTCCACCTGATTGTATGACATCTGCTAGTTTTAAAAATTGCCCTAATGTTATATATTCATCATCAATTTTAACTGGTTTCGCCATGGTAACCACCCTTCGTTAGAAGTCACTAACTATTAATAATACTAAAAAACTGCACAAATGTACAATCCACCTATTTTCTCTCGATACTGTCCATTCCAGACAGACAATCTAAACGACACTAGTGTGTAAGTTAGGACTTTTTGCTTAATTTAATGTTCGCAATAAAGAAAAAGGACTGAAATGAATCAGTCACTTTTCTAATCGTTCCTAATATGTTCTTACAGGTAAAATAAGTTGTAAAATTGAATCATCATTTGTTGCGCGGATAACAAATGGTCTCATTGCTCCTGTAAAGTTAACATTTATTTCAGTTCCTTCTAATGCTTTTAATGCATCCATCACATATTTTGCACTAAAGGAGATTTTTAATTCTTCTCCAGTAATATCTGCTGTTTGAATTTCCTCGCTTACTTTACCAATTTCTGGTGAATTCGATGATATTTCTACAGTTCCACCAGATAATGTTGAAAGTTTAACAACATTGTTACGAGCTTCTTTAGCTAATAATGATGCACGATCAATCGCTTGTAAAAAATCTTTTGAATTAATTGTCATATTTGTTTTACTTTCATTTGGGATTAATCGAGATGTATCAGGATAATTTCCGTCCAATAATCTTGAGAAGAAAAGTAAATTTTTCGCTTTAAATAATACTTGGTTTTCTGTAATAACAATCTCAATTAATTCATTCGTATCATCAAGAATTTTGCTTAATTCATTAAGGCTTTTTCCTGGTATTACGACATTATAGGAGCTTTGATTTTCGGCAGTAATTGGAGCTTTTCTCAAAGCTAATCTATGGCTATCAGTTGCGATACAGATTAGCTCATTATTTTCCAACTTCCAATTTACACCGGTTAAAATCGGTCTAGTTTCTGATGTTGAAACAGCAAAAACTGTTTGACGAATCATTGTTTTTAATAAGTCTGTAGGAATTTTGAAAAGATTCTCCTCTTCAATTTGTGGTAAAAGTGGATACTCTTCAGCATCTAAACCTATTAAGCTAAATTCTGCTTTTCCAGAACGAATAATTGTTGAATGATGGTTTCCAACTTCAATTTCTACAAGATCCATAGGGAGTTTCTTTACAATTTCACTGAAAAATCTAGCTTGTAATACTATACTTCCTGTTTGAATGATTTCTACTATTTCGTTTCCATCTTCCTCAGTAGGAATAAATGATTCAATCGAAACATCTGAATCACTTCCTGTTAAGGTAACTCCTTCAGAATGTGCAACGATTTTAATCCCAGTCAAAATTGGAATAGTAGTTCTTGAAGATACAGCTTTCATAACATCCTGTACACTTTGAACTAATTTATCTCTGTGTATCACGAATTTCATCATACATCCTCCTACTTTTTGAGATTTAATTGGTATATTTATTTTATTTAAAAATATAATAGAAGTACTAGTAGGGACTGTTAACATGTGGATAACTAAGCGAACGAACGGAAACACAGTCTATCCACATGTGGACAGACTGTGTATATATCTCTCTTTGTTATTCACATTATTCTAAGTTTAACATAAAAGATTTCGAACTCTTCAAGCTAAAGATAGACTAGTTTCCCTTTAATAGGCTTGTAATCTCTTTAAGTTGCCTTTGTAATTGTTCGTCAGTTTGAAGCATTTTTGAAATTTTTTCATGGGCATGGATAACTGTCGTATGATCACGACCACCGAACTCCTCCCCAATTTTAGGAAGAGATGAATCTGTTAATTCCCTAGATAAATACATAGCAATTTGTCTAGGAAATGCAACAGATTTTGTTCGCTTTTTAGCCTTAAAATCCTCTAATTTAACTTGAAACTCCTGTCCAACAATGCGTTGGATATCGCTTATTGAAATAATTTTAGGCTTAGCATTCGGAATAATATCTTTTAAAGCTTCTGCAGCTAAATCAGCATTAATATCTTTATTTATTAATGAAGAATAGGCGACTACTCTTATTAATGCTCCTTCTAGTTCCCTAATATTCGAATCTATTTGATTGGCAATATAAAGCATGACTTCATTTGGTATATCTAGGCCTTCAGCTTTAGCCTTTTTTCGTAGAATTGCAATTCTTGTTTCTAAATCTGGTGGAGTAATATCTGTAATTAATCCCCATTCGAACCGTGAGCGAAGCCGATCCTCTAACGTTGGAATTTCTTTAGGAGGGCGGTCACTGGAAATGACAATTTGCTTGCTCTCTTCATGCAACGTATTAAACGTATGGAAAAATTCCTCTTGTGTTGATTCTTTTCCAGCAAGAAACTGAATATCATCAATAAGGAGAACGTCAACACTACGATATTTATTTCTAAAGTCTACGGCCTTATTATCACGAATTGAATTAATAAATTCATTCGTGAACTTTTCGGAGGATAAATAAACAACTTTTGCAGAAGGATTATGATTAATGACATAATGTCCAATTGCATGCATTAAGTGGGTTTTGCCTAGTCCAACTCCCCCATAAATAAACAATGGATTATAGGCTTTAGCTGGTGCTTCCGCGACTGCTAACGATGCTGCATGTGCAAATCTATTACCGGAACCGATAACGAATGTATCAAAAGTATATTTTGGATTAAGCATACTTTGAGGCAATTCAATTTGTTCATCGTCGTGAGAATTGATTTGTTTTATAGGAGAATTAGGAACAAAGTCATTATCCTTTTGATTTTGGGGAATAATAACCTTTACTGAAAATTCCTCTCCTGTTAATTGATAAATGGTATCAACGATTAAGTGTAAGTATCTTGATTCTAACCAGTCACGAGCAAACTCATTAGGGGCTGTAATTGTGAGAGTATCGCCTTTAATGCTATGTGCGGTAGTAGATTTTAACCACGTTTCAAAGCTCGGCTTACTTATTTTCTTTTCAATCTCATCAAGAGCCTTACTCCAAAGTTCGGAAATATTCTCCATTTAGTGTCTTGTCCCTCCTTTACCCAAGTGCCCTGCTTGTTTTGTATAACATTTGTACAAGGTTAGTATATAAATGTATAAACATACAATTGCGAAAAATGTGTACAAACATATAATATAGTAGAAAAGCGTCTTTTCGACAAAAATATAGTTTTGTGGACAACTACTTACACAAGGTGTTTATAACTTTTCCACATGTTATCCACAAATTGTGGATAAAGGAAATATCCACATAAGATATTAAGAGTGAAAACACAAATATAATATCAAAATAAATTTAGAGATGCAACGATTTTCGAAAACTTATCCACATAACTAATCTATTGTTAAAATAATTTGTCCACAATTAATAAAGTTGTGAAAAACTTGTCGATAAGTAATGTGGATAGAAAAGAAATGTGTCGAAATATTATCCACAGTGTCAAATGATAAGAGGGTTGCTTGTATTTTGTACACTCCTAATAACAAAGGTTGACAATTTCACTAGTTGATCACTATAATTAATAAGACTGTCTTTAATTGTTATTCCTCAGGGAGGTGTCATATATGAAACGTACTTATCAACCAAATAAACGTAAACGTAGTAAAGTTCATGGTTTCCGTAGCCGTATGAGCACAGCTAATGGACGTAAAGTTCTTGCTCGCCGTCGTCGCAGAGGAAGAAAAGTATTATCAGCATAGGCCACTGAAAAATCAGTGGTCTTTTTTTTCAATAGCTATGTTAAAGATAATTGTTGATTTATAAGCACTTTGTTGATTGGAGCGGAGGGCATGAGGATCCTTCTGAAAAATCCTGTCAAATGGAGATTCCACAGGCGCTTGCGTCGAGGAGGATCCCGGACTGCCCGCAGAAAGCGAATGGATGCAGTGGAAATCAACAACAAAGTTTAACGGATAAGAAAAAGTAGAGTTTTTACTGGAAAGCGAAATATCAATTATTAAATTTCCAATAAGTAATTAATTGATATATAAGAAGAGTTGTTTAAATCGACGTACATTCAGAAATAATGATGGTGAGAATTCTGCCTTAAATTTAGAAAGCGGAACATACCGGAGTGAACCAAATGAGAAAGAAGTACCGTATTAAAAAAAATGAAGATTTTCAAACAGTATTTAAAAGAGGGAAATCTATAGCAAATAGGCAATTTGTTATATATATGTTACAGAAGCCTGAACAAAAAGAATTTCGAATTGGGCTTTCTGTAAGTAAAAAAATTGGTAACGCTGTAACGAGAAATCGAATAAAACGATTGATACGCCAAGTTTTTTTAGAAGATAAAGATAGAATTGCTGGTGGTAGAGAATATATTATTATTGCAAGGAAACCAGTCGCTGATATGGGATACCATGAGGTGAAAAGCAGCTTACATCACTTATTTCGAAAAGGAAAAATGTATCGGTCGAAAGTTAATGAATAAAAAAACTAGTTGAAAATATAGATAGAGAGTAAAAAAGTGATAATATATAAAATATGTGAAACTTTTTCTTTCTTTTTACGTACTTGTATCTATTAATTGGTTAGGAGGAAAAAAGGTTTGAAGAGGCGCTTACTTTTAATCTTGGGGTTAGTAGGTGTTTTAACCCTATTATCAGGCTGTACTGAGGTAAATGAACCGATAACTTCTGAAAGTGAAGGGTTCTGGAATTCGTATATCGTATATCCTTTATCACAAGTCATTACATACTTTGCAGAAATAACCGGTAACAATTATGGGATTGCAATTGTTTTAGTAACAATTATTATTCGTTTAGCGATTTTACCTTTAATGATTAAACAAATGAGAAGCTCTAAAGCAATGCAAGCAATTCAGCCAGAAATGCAAAAGTTACGAGAAAAATATAGTTCAAAAGATCAACAGACCCAACAGAAATTACAGCAGGAAACAATGGCTTTATTCCAAAAGCATGGAGTGAACCCATTAGCTGGATGTTTCCCGTTAATTATCCAAATGCCAATCTTAATTGGTTTTTATCATGCAATTATGCGGACGAGAGAAATTGCTGAGCATAATTTCCTTTGGTTCGATTTAGGGGAAAAAGATCCATACTTTATTCTTCCACTTATTGCAGGCTTGACAACATTTATTCAACAAAAGATGATGATGGCAGGACAAGCAAATCAAAATCCACAAATGGCGATGATGCTTTGGATTATGCCAATTATGATTATTGTGTTTGCTATTAGCTTCCCAGCTGCACTTTCACTTTACTGGGTTGTAGGTAACTTGTTTATGATCGTTCAGACATATTTTATTAAAGGACCAGATTTGAAAGAGTCAAAAGACGGGGGTCGCAAGAAGTGAGAGAGGTAACTGCTACCGGACTGACCGTCAATGAAGCAGTAGAGAAGGCATTGAGAGAGTTAAAGGCAACGAAAGAAGAAGTAACGATTGATGTTATTGAAGAGGGTAAAAAGGGATTTTTAGGTGTTTTTGGTAAAAAACAGGCAGAGGTATTCGTAAAGCTAAACAAAGATCCAGTAAAAGAAGCAGAAAATTTCCTTACGAATGTTATTCGAAAAATGGGGATTGACGCGAAAATCTCCAAACAACAGTCTGGTAAAAATATTACCTTCCATCTATCAGGGGAAAAAATGGCTGTCTTAATTGGAAAAAGAGGACAAACGCTGAATTCTTTACAATATTTGGCACAGCTTGTTGCTAATCGATATACGAAACAACATCTTCATATTACTGTTGATGCTGAAAATTACCGAGAAAAAAGAAAAGCAACACTGATACAGCTAGCGATACGTATTGCAAAACAAGTTATTAAAACATCGAAGGAAGTTTCCTTGGAACCCATGCCGTCTTATGAGCGGAAAATTATTCATGCTGCACTATCTGATATGAAAGAAGTAAAAACAGCTTCAGTTGGTGAAGAGCCTAATCGTTACTTAGTCATTAAACCGACAAAAAAAACCGACTCGATTTAACGGGTTGGTTTTTTTTTGTCTCCAAATTACAAAGATAAATATATTGAACATATGTCTTTATCCGTTTGAAAAAATTGCATCGTTATTTACTAGTGAGCAAATATTGTTATTAACATGTGGATAAGTTAAAATAGAAAAAGGAATATTGAAACGGGAACTTGGTTGTGGATAACTGATGATCATTTTTCTTTTAAATAAAGAGAAATTATGCTATCTTAAATTTTTGGCTAAACAGAATGAATCAGTTTGTATATAAGTAATAGGTAATAGAGAGGTGATCGTAGCAATGGAATTAGATACAATAGCAGCAATCTCAACTCCCATGGGAGAGGGAGCAATTGCAATTGTTAGATTGAGTGGTGAGGAAGCAATCAAAATTGCAGATAAAATATTTAAGTCGCCGAAAAGCAAGCGGCTTATTGAAGTTGACTCCCATACCATTCATTACGGTCACATAATCGATCCGGATACTGGAGAGATTGTTGAGGAAGTAATGGTTTCTTTAATGAGAGGGCCAAAGACATTTACGAGAGAAAATGTTGTAGAAATTAATTGTCATGGAGGACTAGTGACTGTAAATCGTGTATTGCAGCTAGTCGTAAAAAACGGTGCTCGATTGGCGGAACCCGGTGAATTTACAAAACGGGCTTTTTTAAATGGACGTATCGATTTATCTCAGGCCGAAGCTGTTATGGACTTAATTCGAGCAAAAACTGACCGGGCAATGAATGTAGCATTGGGACAAATGGAAGGTAGATTATCAAAATTAATTCAAAAATTAAGACAGGAAATTTTAGAAACGTTAGCACATGTTGAAGTGAATATTGATTATCCTGAATATGATGATGTTGAAGAAATGACACATCACATGCTAATTGAAAAAGCTACCTTCGTTAAAAATGAAATAAATAAATTATTACAAACATCCCAACAGGGCAAAATATTACGAGAAGGCTTATCAACTGTAATTATTGGAAGACCTAATGTAGGTAAATCCTCGTTACTTAATAGTTTAGTTCATGAAAATAAAGCGATCGTAACAGATATACCAGGGACGACTAGGGATGTAATTGAAGAATACGTAAATGTTCGTGGAGTTCCACTTCGATTAGTTGATACGGCGGGTATCCGTGAAACTGAAGATATAGTAGAACGGATAGGTGTTGAAAGATCTAGAAAGGTGCTAAAGGAAGCAGACCTTATCTTACATGTATTAAATTATCATGAGGAACTAACTGAAGAAGATCTTCAGCTTTTTGAAGCAGTCAAAGGAATGGATACGATTATTATTATAAATAAAACAGACCTTGAAAGAAGAATTGATCTTGAAAAGGTGAAAGAGCTTGCAGCTGGTAGACCAGTTGTGACTACATCTTTATTAGAGGAAAAAGGGATTGACGAACTCGAGGATGCAATTGGTACATTATTTTTCGAAGGAAATGTACAAAGTAGTGATTTAACATATGTTTCAAATTCTCGACATATTGCCTTATTAACTGCTGCACAAACATCGATTAATGATGCGTTAACAGGTATTGAAGCGGGAGTTCCAATTGATATTGTTCAAATCGATTTGACTCGTTGTTGGGAGCAATTAGGTGAAATCATTGGTGATGCTGTGCATGAAAGCTTAATTGATCAACTATTTTCTCAATTCTGCCTTGGAAAGTAAGAATCAATATATCATTGATAGATAAAATTTTAAGATAAACAAAAAAAGGAGGGGTAATATATGACATATCATGCCGGTGATTTTGATGTAATTGTTGTAGGAGCAGGACATGCAGGCTGTGAAGCAGGGCTTGCTTCTGCAAGAATTGGTGCTAAAACATTAGTGATTACAATCAATTTAGACATGGTAGCATTTATGCCTTGTAATCCATCTGTAGGTGGACCTGCAAAAGGGATTGTTGTTCGTGAAATAGATGCATTAGGTGGAGAAATGGGTAAAAATATCGATAAAACCCATATTCAAATGAGAATGCTGAATACAGGAAAAGGACCTGCAGTACGTGCTTTACGTGCACAAGCAGATAAATTTGCGTATCAGCATGAAATGAAAAAAACATTAGAAAAACAAGAAAACCTAACATTAATTCAAGGAATGGTCGATCATTTAATCGTAGAGGACGGAGTTTGTAAAGGGATCGTAACACAAACTGGAGCAGAGTATTTTGCGAAGTCAGTTGTTTTAACAACAGGAACTTTCCTAAGAGGAGAAATTATATTAGGTGAGCTTAAATATTCAAGTGGGCCAAATAATCAACAGCCTTCAATTAAGCTTTCAGAGCATTTGGAAGAGCTTGGCTTTGATTTAGTACGTTTTAAAACAGGTACTCCACCACGTGTTAATAGTGACTCAATCGACTATAGTAAAACAGAAATTCAACCAGGAGATGAAGTACCTCGCTCGTTTTCTTATGAAACAACAAAATTTATTACTGACCAATTACCATGCTGGTTAACATATACAAGTGAGGAAACGCATCGTATTATCGATAACAATTTACACCGCTCACCAATGTATTCTGGAATGATTAAAGGTAGAGGGCCACGTTATTGTCCATCGATTGAGGATAAAGTAGTTCGGTTTAATGATAAGCCTCGTCACCAAATATTTTTAGAGCCAGAAGGTAGAAATACCCAAGAGGTTTATGTTCAAGGATTATCAACAAGTTTACCTGAAGATGTTCAACAGCAAATGTTAAAAACTATACCTGGTCTTGAAAACGTTCAAATGATGAGAGCCGGATATGCTATTGAGTATGATGCAATTGTGCCTACTCAATTATGGCCGACTCTTGAAACGAAAAAAATCAGTTCACTTTTTACAGCTGGACAAATTAATGGTACTTCAGGTTATGAGGAAGCAGCTGGTCAAGGAATCATGGCTGGGATAAACGCTGCACAAAAAGCATTAGGAAAAGAAGAAGTTATTTTAAGTCGCTCAGATGCCTATATCGGTGTTTTAATAGATGATCTAGTTACAAAGGGTACAAACGAGCCTTATCGATTGCTAACATCTCGAGCAGAATATCGACTTCTTTTACGCCATGATAATGCTGATTTACGTTTAACAGAGGTTGGTAAGAAAATCGGTTTAATTTCTGACGAGCGTTTTGAAAAATTTGAAATCAAAAAACAAGCTATTGAAGCGGAAAAACAAAGACTAGAGTCCGTTATTATTAAACCAAATCAAGAAACGCAAAACTTGATTTTATCAGTTGGTGGAAGTGAGCTGAAGGACGGGATAAGAGCAGCGGATTTATTGAAGCGTCCAGAGATGTCTTATGACCATATAAAACAACTTACACCTCCAGATGGGGAAATCGATCCGGAAGTAGCGGAACAAGTTGAGATTCAAATTAAGTATGAAGGATATATTGAAAAATCATTGCAACAAGTGGAAAAATTAAAGAAAATGGAAAATAAGAAAATACCGGAAAATATTGATTACGATGCAATAAATGGTCTAGCAACAGAAGCGAGACAAAAATTAAAGGAAGTTCGTCCTTTATCTGTTGCCCAAGCTTCACGAATTTCTGGTGTGAATCCTGCCGATATCTCGATTCTTCTTGTCTATCTTGAACAAGGGAGAATTGCGAGAGTTTCGAATCAATAAAGGAGAAAGGTTTTGAATATGGATATAGGATTATTTCAATCAAGTCTAGCTGAGAAGGGGATTAACCTCTCTGAGCGGCAAATGAACCAATTTGATTTATACTTTAAATTGCTAGTAGAATGGAATGAAAAAATGAACTTAACTTCTATTACAGAAAGAAATGAAGTATATGTAAAACATTTTTTTGATTCTATTTCCGCAGCATTTTACTTTGACTTTTCAAAACCTCTCTCGATTTGTGATGTAGGAGCGGGTGCAGGATTCCCTAGCATTCCAATTCATATTTGCTTTCCACATCTTCAGATTGCGATTGTAGACTCATTACAAAAAAGGATCAATTTTTTATCACATTTAACAAATGAGCTTGAGTTACCTAATGTACAATTATTTCATGATCGTGCAGAAACATTTGGGCAAAATAAGGAATTTCGAGAATCATTTGATGTTGTGACAGCTAGAGCGGTTGCCAGACTTTCAGTTTTAAGTGAGCTTTGTCTTCCTCTGGTAAAAAAGGGAGGAAACTTTATTGCGATGAAGGCCTCCGCTGCACATGAAGAACTAAATAGCGGTAAAAAGGCAATTCAAGTACTAGGAGGAAAGGTCCAACAAACATATACTTTTGACCTTCCACAGGATAATGGGGAAAGAACAATTCTCGTCATTGAAAAAGTAAAAGAAACACCTAAAAAGTATCCTAGAAAGCCAGGCACTCCAAATAAGCTTCCAATAGAGTAAATGTTTCATGTGGAACATTTACTTGAACTTTTTGTGTCTAGCAGGAAATGTCTAAGAAATAGAGAATATTACTAATGGTAGTTTTTAAAGGTGGTGTAGGCTCATGAAGCATCCATTTTCTCGTTTTTTCAGTTTGGGAGAAAAAGAGGAAGAACAAGTCGTTGTTAGTGAAGTTGATAAAGAAGAACTAGATGATGAACAACAAAAGGAAGAGGTTAAAAATATTCCGATTAAGGATATTGTCCCTAATCGATTCCAGCCACGTACAGTTTTTTCTGATGATAAAATTAATGAGTTAGCGTTAACAATTCGAACACATGGGATCATTCAACCGATCGTAGTTCGTTTAATAAATGATAAATATGAAATAATTGCTGGAGAAAGACGTTGGCGTGCTGTTCAAACATTAGGTTGGGAAGAGATTCCGGCAATCATTAAGGACTTCAATGATACTGAAACTGCAAGTGTTGCATTAATAGAAAACATTCAAAGGGAAGAACTGTCTTCTATTGAAGAGGCTATTGCTTATGCTAAATTACTAGAATTGCATAACCTCACACAAGAAGCATTAGCACAGCGACTAGGAAAAGGGCAATCTACGATAGCGAATAAACTTCGTCTATTAAAACTCCCACAAGAAGTACAGGATGCACTTTTACAAAAGGTAATTACCGAGCGGCATGCACGCGCACTAATTCCTCTAAAGGATCCTGAATTACAAACAAAGCTTCTAGCAGAAATTGTTGAAAAACAATTAAATGTAAAGCAAACAGAGGATCGTGTAGTTAAGCAGCTTGAAAAAAATCAAGTAAAGCCAAAACCGAAACGAAAAGCATTTAGTAGAGATACGAGAATTGCTATGAATACAATCCGCCAATCCTTATCAATGGTTGAGGATAGTGGTGTGAAATTAAATACTGAAGAAGAAGAGTTTGAAGAATATATTCAATTAACAATAAAAATTCCTAAATAGATTTTAATGAAATTATGTGCTTCCTATTTTATATACAATAGTACGAATAAAAGTTGAGAAAAAGGCCTGATACATGACAGGTCTTTTTCTAATATATAATAAAAGAATCTCCTCATCGATTATCATCATTTTTCCTTCTAAATACTATATATTGAGCAAAAAACTACTCTAACTTAAACTTATCCGGGGAGAAGAATTAAGAAAAAATTCAAACCTTTCTACATGTTTCATGATAAAATAATAAAATGATAATCTAACTATTTAGTATATAAAAGACTATAACTAGATTAGGTATCTATTTGTTTTTTCTTGAAACTAGCAGGATGAACTTACCTTTAAGTTAAAGATAGATAAGGGAAGCTCTGTTAGTCATAACTTAATAGTCTCACTTTATGTTTAGCAGTTAATGTAAAGTATAGTAGCTGCAAACATAAATTTTTTATGGTCTGAAAGATAAAGTACTAGAAAAGTGGAGAAACATACGGCATCCAGCTTTAGCGCCAAGCAGCGATAAACATCAATCCTTTTATGAAAAGCAACCGCATAGCTTGTAACTTAAAAGGTAAGTAAGATAGATCTCATTCTTATGTCGTTAATAGGCACTAGAGCTTTTGCCTCTAATATAGAAACAGCCAAAACTAGTACAATTTTAATGAAAAATGAAAGCAGGTGACATCGTGGGAAAAATCATTGCCATTGCAAATCAAAAAGGTGGAGTTGGGAAAACAACAACATCCGTGAATTTAGGTGCTTGTCTTGCATACATCGGTAAACGAGTGCTTCTCGTCGATGTTGACCCTCAAGGTAATGCAACAAGCGGTATTGGAATTGAAAAGGCTGAAGTGGAACACTGTATTTATGATATTTTAGTAGATGATATAGATGTAAAAGATGTCATTAAATCAACTGCAGTCGAAAATTTGGATATAATTCCAGCAACAATCCAGTTAGCAGGTGCTGAAATTGAATTAGTTCCAACAATTTCCAGGGAAGTACGTTTGAAAAGAGCTCTTGAGTCAGTTAAACATCATTATGATTATATGGTTATCGATTGTCCTCCGTCATTAGGATTATTAACAATTAATGCATTAACAGCATCAGATGCTGTATTGATACCTGTACAATGTGAATATTATGCACTTGAAGGATTAAGTCAATTACTTAATACCGTTCGATTAGTACAAAAGCATTTGAATTCTGATTTAATGATAGAAGGCGTTTTATTAACAATGCTCGATGCCCGAACGAATTTAGGTATTCAAGTTATTGATGAAGTGAAAAAATATTTCCAGGATAAAGTGTACCAGACAATTATTCCAAGAAATATCCGTTTGAGTGAAGCACCAAGTCATGGACAACCTATCATTATTTATGATCCAAGATCTAGAGGAGCAGAGGTTTATTTAGATTTGGCAAAGGAAGTGGTTGTGAATGGCTAGAGGTTTAGGAAAAGGCCTTAATGTAGGTAAGGGACTACAAGCTTTTTTTCCAGAAACTGAAGAGGAAAAGGTTGAAGAGTTAAAAATAAAAGATATACGTCCAAATCCCTATCAGCCACGTAAAACATTTGATGAGGATACAATCGAAGAATTAAAACAATCTATCTTACAGCACGGTATTTTACAACCAATTGTTGTTCGGAAAAGTATAAAAGGGTATGAAATTGTTGTGGGAGAACGACGTTTTCGAGCGGCAAAAGAGGCAAATCTAACTTCTGTACCAGCAGTTGTTCGAGAACTATCGGAAAAACAAATGATGGAGCTGGCATTGCTCGAAAATCTCCAACGTGAGGATCTAACACCAATCGAAGAAGCACAAGCTTATCAAATGCTAATGGAGCAATTAAATGTAACCCAAGAGGCATTGGCAAAACGACTTGGAAAAAGCAGACCACATATTGCGAACCATGTTAGATTATTAACACTTCCGAAACAAATTCAAACACTCATTTCAGAGGGTAAGCTTTCAATGGGACATGGGCGTACTCTTTTAGGATTGAAACATAAAGAAAAGCTTAATCCTTTAGTTGAAAAAATTATCCGTGAACAGCTAAACGTACGTCAGGTAGAATTAATTGTTCAACAATTAAATGAAAATGTTACACGTGAAACTAAGAAAAAACCAGAAAAGGATATCTTTATTAAAGAAAGAGAAACGTATTTAAGGGAGTATTTTGGAACCTCTGTAACGATTAAAAAGCAAAAGAAAAAGGGAAAAATTGAAATTGAATTTTTCTCACAAGATGATTTAGAGCGAATTTTAGAGCTGTTACAAAAGGAACCGTCTTAATTACACATTTTTTTAATAGAATATGCTAATTACATTTTTATAATTTTAGTACATGCTGGCTCTTTTAAAATAAGAGTCAGTCTTTTTTGTATGAGGCTATGTTATAGATTATTGTTGAGCTATAAGCGCTTTGTTAATAGGAACTGGTACATGAGATTCTGTTTAGGGAAGCGTACGGAAGGGAGACCCCACTGGCACGCAAATATGAGGAAGCTTCCGAACCTCATGCTAAAAGTAAATGCCATTAGTGGAATCAACAACAAAGTTTAACAAGGACAATGCATCAAGAGAATTTATTTCATAAGGGGATAGTAAGTTGATTTTAGTTGGAAGCATCGTAAATGCACTAACCATTATAGTAGGAACACTTATTGGACTTCTATTTAGAAAAATACCGGATCGTATGAAACAAACTGTAATGATTGCAATTGGTTTATCGGTCGTTGTGCTAGGGATTGATATGGCGTTAGAAAGTGATAATTTTTTTATCGTCATTGTAAGTCTAGTAATTGGAACGGTTATAGGTGAATGGATGAGAATTGAAGATCATCTACACCATGTAGGTGTTATATTAGAAAAGAAATTTGGGCAAAATCAAGGTGGCAATCTTGCAAATGGTTTTGTTTCGGCGACACTTATTTTCGTTGTTGGAGCAATGGCGATAGTTGGTGCACTTGATAGTGGACTTCGACAGGATCATTCAGTATTGCTTACAAAATCTATGATTGATGGATTTACAAGCATAGTGTTAGCGAGCACGCTAGGTATTGGTGTGTTATTTTCAGCAGTTGCTGTATTTCTATATCAAGGAGGAATTGCTTTATTTGCAAATATAATCCACCAATTTTTATCAGAAGCATTATTAGAAAATCTAATAATAGAACTGACATCAACTGGAGGAGTTCTTATTATTGCAATTGGTTTAAATATTTTAGGAATAAAGGAAATACGAGTAGCTAACTTCCTGCCTAGCCTTCTTATCATTACAATTATAGTACTGTTGCAAAATCTTTAATATGCTGGTTCTTTTCAAAGAGAGTTTTTAGCAAAAAATAAATTAATAAATGAGAATCATATAGGTGTAAGCGAAACGATGAGGAGACTCACGGCATACAACAGAAATTAATTCAAATTATCAAACAGCTAAATAAAAATAGGGGCATTAATTTTGGCCCCTTATTGTCAATTACTGTATTGCAGAATCTTGATTTTTATTTGCTAACCAATCTCTCCGAATCGATAATCTTTTATTAAGATATTGCTTTTCTGCTTCAATGATCCCTTTTGATATAATGTCTGCCATACTCATAACTAGATGCAATCGGGTATTTTGCAAAACAAAAAACTCCATAAATCCACTTACATTAACAATTCCAGTAATATGCATATCACCAACTGCGGGCAGCTCTTTATTAACTCCTGCACCAGGCTTCAATGATCCCTTTGCTACTTGGATATACCCAACGCTTTTTAATCTGCCTAGGCAAGCATCGATTGCAATAATAAACGGATTATGATGTTTTTCATTAATGAAAGTTAACGTCTCTTCTAGGTTTACAGCATGCACAGGTTCTTCTAGCGTTCCGTAGATATGGAAGTGTTCTAATTCCTCTTTTAACTTAAACCCTATCAATGGTCCTAAGCTATCACCTGTTGAACGATCAGTGCCAATGCAAACAATGATAATTGGTTTAATAAAAAGTCTTGGCATGCAAGTTAACATCATATTTGCTAATTGTTTTGATGCATTTTCATCCTCATAAAAGACCCGCTCATCCTTTTTATCTGATTGAAAAAGTCCTGATTTAAGATTCATAGATTTCACTCCCACATCATAGTAGTAACAGTATACGGAGGAAAAGGTATTTCTATACATGCTCTTTGAAATTTGGACAGCCTTATGAGGTGATAAAAATGAAATCAGGATTAAAATGGATGTTTCTTATATTAGGGACAACCATAGGAGCGGGATATGCTTCAGGAAGAGAAATATGGGAGTTTTTTGGCTTTGAAAGTGGACTGGCTATTTTAATTTTTACAGTTATATTTAGTATTTCGATTTATATCATTATGAAAATTAGCTATGAAGAGAAGACAAATCACTTTTTCCCTGTGTTGGATAGGTTAGTTGGAAAGAAGCTGGCCCATGTTTATGATTTATTGATTGTTTTATATCTGTTTAGTACAACGATTGTGATGATCGCAGGGGGAGGGGCAACTCTTGAGGCATTTTTAATTCCTTACTGGCTCGGTATTATCCTTTTTGGAATATCAGTTGTACTTCTTTTTTTAGGAAGCATAAATGGAATTATTAAATTAAATACGATTATCATTCCTCTGCTTGTTTTAGGATTATTATTTGCTCTCACATCCTTTCAACTTTCACATCAACATTCTTGGGACTTCGATTTAACAAAACAACATAATTGGCCAGTTGCCTTCACCTTTACGGCACTAAATATTTTGCCACTCATAGCTGTTTTATCAGCTGTTGGAAAGGAAATAAAGGAGCTTAAGGAGGCAAAGGTGGCTAGTATCGGAAGTGGAATCGTATTAGGTTCAATTTCTTTTATCTATAATGAAACATTAATCGAAATTTCTGATTCCCTCTCGGATTATGAAATTCCTTTATTTGCAATATTAGAAGGCTACCCGTTTATTGTTTTTTTATTTATGTCGATTATTCTTTGGCTGGCAATCTATACAACAGCAGTATCAGGGATCTTTGGACTTGCATCACGATTTAAAGAGGTAACGAAAATGCCATATTGGGTAATGGCTTTTCTTTTAGTTTTGCTTATGTTACCATTTACAAAATTCGGATTTGCGAATTTGATTGCGATTTTATATCCTTTATATGGCTTGATTAATTTATATTTACTTATCACAATATTATTGTTTCCGATTATGAATAGACTTAAAATCAATCGCAAATGAACTTTTCGCCTCTTTACTTCCTTTTTGTATCCTTGATCAGGATTAAGGTATGTTTGAGGCTTTTTTTTCCTCATTATCCATGTTTGTTTAAAGCTTTCCAGTTCCCAATACTATTAAAAATAGTAGGACGCAATTATAATAATGGATAAGAGTCTAAAAATCTGTAGAATTAGAAAAAGGTGATAAAGTTGAATATAATAGAGGATATGTGGTCTGGTATTTATGACTATTTAACGAATGGAGAACTATGGTTAGCAATTGGTAAATCATTATTACAAATTGTTTTAATTATTATTTTTTCCAGACTCATCATACGAGTAGGGAAGCTTGCAATAAATAAGGTGTTTTTATTCCGCGGGAAATCTCCAATTCGTATTTCTGAAAGAAGAGAAAATACACTTGCAAAATTATTAGAAAATATCTTAACCTATGTTATTTATTTCATTGCCATAATCATGATTTTAGAGACATTTGGATTTAATGTCGGAGCATTGCTTGCAGGTGCTGGAATCGTTGGATTAGCTGTCGGATTTGGTGCGCAAAGCCTTGTTAAGGACATTATTACTGGTTTCTTTATTATCTTTGAAGACCAGTTTTCGGTAGGTGATACGATAAGAATTGGTACCTTTGAAGGGACTGTTGAGGAAATTGGGCTACGAACAACAAAGGTTAAAACCTGGACGGGCGAGCTTCATATTATTCCAAATGGAAGTATTGTAGAGGTAACGAATTTTTCGATTCATAATAGTGTTGCAGTTGTCGATATTAATGTATCACTTGAAACAGATATTGAGGAAGCAGAGCGTGTTATTCAAGAGTTGTTAATAGAAGTAACTGATAAATATGAAAATATCGTCACACCACCAGAATTGCTAGGCATTCAAATGTTTGGGGCTTCAGAGGCTGTATTAAGAGTAACCTGTGAAACGGAGCCGATGAAACATTTTCATATTGCTAGATTGTTACGTAAGGATATAAAAATTCGCTTAGCAGAACATGGCTTTGATATACCATATCCAAGAATGGTCATGGTTAATAGAAAAGATCAAGTAAGTGGAGGGTAAACGATGCAAGAAAAGGAATTTGGGTTATATGATGTTGTTGAGATGAAAAAACAGCACCCATGTGGTACAAACCGTTGGAAAATCATCCGAATGGGAATGGATGTAAGAATTAAGTGTGAGGGGTGTCAGCATAGCGTACTAATCCCACGACGAGAGTTTGCTAGAAAAATGAAAAAAGTTTTAGTAAAGCATATTGAAACAAATGAAGAGTAAGCAAATGGGGGGCAATAGATATGAAGCAAGTATTTAAATCATCCTGCCCTTTAAACTGTTGGGATAGCTGTGGCTTTGATGTTACAGTTGAAAATCAGAAGGTCATAAAGGTAGACGGAGATAAGGAACACCCTATTACAAAGGGGAAAATCTGTGGTAGAGGAAGAATGCTAGAAACGAAAACAAACTCACCAGAGAGATTAACAGTTCCATTGAAAAAAGTGAACGGTGTCTTTCAAGAAATTTCGTGGGAACAAGCTCTAAATGAAATAGCAGAGAAAATGGATAATATTCGTAATGAATTCGGACCAACAGCGGTATTGCATAGTCATGATTATTCGAATAATGGTCTATTAAAAAACTTAGATAAACGCTTCTTTCGTCATTTTGGAGGAGTAACCCAATTAGTTGGTAGTATTTGCTGGGGTTCAGGTATTGAAGCTCAAACATGGGACTTTGGAAATTCCTACAGTCATTCACCAGAGGACATTAAAAATAGTAAGCATGTTGTCATTTGGGGAAGAAATGTAGCGAGAACAAATATGCATTTGTTTCAGGCGTTACAAGAAGTGATGAAAAGTGGAGCGAAAATTATAGTTATTGATCCGATCTATAATGCGACAGCAAAAATAGCTCATAAGTATATTTCAATAAAGCCTGGTATGGACGGCTTATTAGCAATCGGCATTATGAAATATTTAATTAGTGAAAATATGCAAGACCTTTCCTTTATCGAAAATCATACGGTAGGCTTTGCTGATTTAATCGATTTACTTAACCAATTTTCTTTTGATGAAATCGTGACGAATACTGAAATCTCTTATGAAGACCTAAAGCAATTAGCTGAGGTCTACTATGATGGACCAACATCTACTTATATCGGCCTTGGTATGCAAAGATATGCGAATGGTGGAAATACGATTCGTCTAATTGATGCACTAGTTGCCGTGAGTGGAAATATTGGAATTCCCGGAGGTGGTGCTAACTTTGGGAATTTACAAGTAGGTCAAAAATTTGCGCATAGTGAATTAGCATCATTAGAACAAAACGCTGTTATAAGAGAGTTTACAATGATGGAACAAGGAGAAAAAATAATAAAGGCCAAAAATCCCGAAATTAAAATGATTTTTGTCACTTGCGGAAATCCACTTACTCAAGTCCCGAATACTAATAAAGTGAGACAAGCCTTTTCATCTGTAAATACTTTAGTTGTTGTTGATCATTTTTTAACAGATACAGCCAAAGTAGCAGATTATGTATTACCTACCACAACTGTCTTTGAAGAAGAGGATATTTATTATGCCTCTATGTACCATCACTATGTGAACTATGGAGCAAAATTGGTTGAACCACCAGGTGAGGCGAAATCAGATCTTTGGATTTGGACGCAGCTGGCAGAGCGCCTAGGCTTTGGGGAGGTATTTGATTATTCAATTGATGAGTTTTTAGAAATGGGATTATCGTTGTTAAAGGAGCATGGAATTACGTTAGAACGTCTGAAAAAGGAAAAAAGACTTCCACTTCCTGTCTACGATGTGCCTTGGAACTCAGGAGATTTTCTAACTCCAAGTGGTAAATTTGAATTTACATCCTCGTACGCGGAAGAAAAAGGGATGAATGGTAAGCCACAATATATTCTTCCAAAAGAATCAAAGCTTAGTAATCCTGCATTAGCAAGTAAGTACCCATATCAGCTTTTATCTATCCATCCTTTACGTTCAAATCATTCCCAGCATTATCATTTAATCGAAGGTTTACAGTCTGTAAAAATTGAACTTTCTGAGGATATTGCTAGTGAGAAGCGGATCGATGAAGGTGATGAGGTTATGATTTTCAATGATAGGGGAAAGCTCACAGGAACTGCAAAAATTATGAAAAAAGCACATCCTAAGACAATTAATGTGGATGAAGGCCAGTGGCAACAATTTGGTGGCTCAGTAAATCAACTTACCCCTGATGAAAATTCAGATAATGGTTTAGGCAGTGTTTTATATGATTGCTTAGTCAATATCGTAAAGGTAAACTAGAATGATGAGCTGCTTGTCTTTTATAGTATTTCTCTCTATAATTGTTGGAGATTAGATAGAAATCGTAAAAAAGCTTTTGCAATTATAATTCATTTATTTGTTGCAGTAGAATTAAATTGTTTTATTCCGTTAGTATAAGAATAATGATTTTTTATAGCAATTTGTGAGACATAAATCATCGGGACATCACGATTATTTATGTCCTAAAGACTTGTTGAATGTAACGGTCAATTTTAAACCCCTTCATATGTGAAGCGAGGTAAAGCCTGGTAATCGGGATAAATATAGAGGAGTGGGAATATGGCATTAACTGCAGGGATTGTAGGTCTTCCTAACGTTGGAAAATCAACATTATTTAACGCAATAACACAAGCTGGTGCAGAATCAGCAAACTATCCATTTTGTACAATTGATCCTAATGTAGGGATTGTTGAGGTACCGGATGAGAGACTTCAAAAGTTAACAGAGCTTGTTAAACCGAAAAAAACAGTACCAACTGCGTTTGAATTTACTGATATCGCTGGAATTGTAAAAGGTGCAAGCAAAGGGGAAGGTTTAGGAAACAAATTCCTTTCACATATTCGCCAAGTAGATGCAATTTGTCATGTTGTTCGTTGCTTTGCTGATGAGAATATTACACACGTATCAGGTCAGGTTGATCCAATTTCTGATATTGAAACGATTAATCTTGAGCTTATTTTAGCTGACTTAGAGACGGTCGATAAACGAATTGATCGTGTAGCAAAATTGGCAAAGCAAAAGGATAAAACTGCAGTTTTTGAGCATGAAGTTCTTGTAAAACTTAAAGAGGCATTTGAAAACGAAAAGCCTGCACGCTCACTTGAATTTACTGAAGAACAGCTTAAATATGTTAAACAATTGCATTTATTAACGATCAAACCAATTTTATATGTTGCAAATGTAAGTGAGGAAGAAGTAGCAGATCCTTCTGGTAATGAATATGTTCAACAGGTTCGGGAATTTGCAGCTGGTGAAAATGCAGAGGTTATCGTTGTATGTGCCAAAATAGAATCGGAAATTGCTGAGCTTGAAGGAGAAGAAAAGGAGATGTTCCTAGAAGAGCTAGGAATTGAAGAATCTGGTCTTGATCAACTAATTAAAGCATCATACCATCTTCTTGGTTTAGCAACTTACTTTACAGCAGGTGAGCAAGAAGTACGCGCTTGGACATTTAAAAAAGGAATGAAAGCACCTCAATGTGCGGGAATTATTCATACCGATTTTGAAAGAGGCTTTATCCGTGCTGAAACTGTATCCTATGAGGATTTATTAGCTGCAAAGACTATGGGAGCAGCACGTGAAGCAGGAAAAGTACGCCTCGAAGGTAAGGACTATGTAGTTCAAGATGGAGATGTTATTCACTTCCGTTTTAACGTTTAAGGATGTACCAAAAAGGATTGAAGAAAAAACTCTTCAATCCTTTTTATATCTAAGCTTCTCGGGTCTAATCAAGGTGCTTGCGCTTTTCGATGTTATTTGCTATAATTCCTAATTGTGAGTAATTTATTTTAATTGCTCCTTGCCCATTAGTGGGCCGTTTAGTCCAAAAGGAGGTGTAAGATGATGAGAAAGTACGAAATTATGTACATCATCCGTCCAAATATTGAAGATGAAGTTAAGAAGGCTTTAGTTGAGCGTTTCAACAGTGTTTTATCTGATAATGGTGCGGAATTAACTGAGGTTAAAGAGTGGGGAAAACGTCGTTTAGCTTATGAAATCAATGATTTCCGCGATGGTTACTACATGTTACTTCAAGTTAACGCTGAAGCTGCTGCGGTTCAAGAATTTGATCGTTTAGCAAAAATCAGTGAAGACATTATTCGCCACATCGTTGTTAAAAAAGAAGATTAATCATAATAAATGTTATAGATGATATATAAAAAAGGATGGTTCTGATGTTGAATCGAGTTGTACTAGTCGGAAGGCTAACAAAAGATCCAGATCTGCGTTACACACCAAGTGGAGTTGCTGTTGCTACATTTACATTAGCTGTAAACCGCACGTTTACAAACCAACAAGGTGAAAGAGAAGCTGACTTCCTTAACTGTGTAATTTGGCGTAAACAAGCTGAAAATGTTGCTAACTTTCTTAAAAAGGGAAGTTTAGCAGGTGTTGATGGTCGACTACAATCACGTAGTTATGAAGACCAAACAGGAAAACGTGTATATGTAACTGAGGTTGTTGCTGAAAGTGTTCAATTCCTTGAACCAAAAAGCGCGAGCGGTGGCAACAATAATAACTTTAACAACAATAACAACAACTTTGGTGGTGGCTACCCAGGTAACTCTGGTAATCAAAACCCATTCGGTTCAGATCAAAATCAACGTAATCAAGGTGGTCGTACAAGCTTTGATGACGATCCATTCGCAAATGATGGAAAACCTATTGATATATCTGATGATGACTTACCGTTTTAATAATAAAAAATTAACGTGAAGGGAGGAAATAGACAATGGCAGGCGGACGCAAAGGTGGACGTGCAAAACGTCGTAAGGTGTGTTTCTTCACATCAAATGGTATCACTCACATCGATTACAAAGATGTTGATTTATTAAAAAAATTCGTATCTGAGCGTGGTAAAATCTTACCTCGTCGTGTAACAGGTACTAGCGCAAAATACCAACGTAAATTGACTGTAGCAATTAAACGTGCTCGTCAAATGGCTTTATTACCATACGTTTCTGGTGAATAAGATTATATAAAGGCACAGTTAAAGGAAACATCCTTTCTGTGCTTTTTTATTTAAACTACATGCTATTCTCTTTTCTCCGACTACATCGCTTCAGAAAGTATTCAATTCAATTCAAATCACTCCAAAGGAAAGCGCATAAATGTACTTCAAGCCCATTTTCTAGAATTTTAGATTATAGCTTTGGTAAGATTATAAAGGGAGTTTTTTGGTTATAATGATTGAATTGAATCGTTATATTTGTTAATTGGAATGAAAGTATACATATTTGATCCGATCATTAATAAGATTGACAAGAAAGAGGTGATATTTTGAGAAGAGCTAATGTGATAACGGAGGGAGCTATTTTATTAGCACTTTTTTTAATCTTAATGCTCCTAGCACTATACATACCTTTTTTAGGGGCCATATTACTATTTGTTCTCCCATTACCTTTTATGATGTTTACAATGAGGCATGGACTCTCGCTCTCAATTTTTATATTAATAGCAGGTAGCTTACTTTCTATCTTTTTCGGTGCCGTTACAAATATATTAATTGCCTTTATGTTTGGACTAAGCGGTTTAGTTATGGGGTTATTTTATAGAAGGAAGCAAGTGATAGGTGCTATAATTGGGGGGAGTATTGCCTATACAGTTGGCTTTATTATTGTCTATGTAGGGAGCATTTATTTGTTAGAAATAGATATAGTAAAGGATTTCTTCCAACTGTTAAAGGACTCGATGGAGCAATCAAAGGCAATGGTTTCAGAAATTAATCCAAATCTAGATGTTGAAAAGCAATTCAAGGCATTTGAAGAAGCATTGACATTATTCATCACTCTTCTTCCTAGCTGTTTTGTCATGGGAGGTATTATTTTAGCGTTTATTACCCATCACATTTCGATGCCGATTTTAAAACGATTAAAATTTGAAATGCCAATTTTTTATTTTAAAGATATAAAATTTCCTACTAGTGTTATCTGGTACTTTTTATTGGTTTCTATTTTAATGATGATTCCAGGTAATCAAGAGGGCTTTTATTATACTGCAATCGTTAACTTGTATTACATTTTAATGTTTTTACTGATCATTCAAGGATACTCGTTTCTATTTTACTATGCCAACAAGAAAGGGCTTTCTAAAGGAATACCAGTGATCATATTAATTGTATCGTTTCTAATACCAATATTCCTTTATCTTGTGAGGATCTTAGGTATAATTGATTTATGCTTCCCTCTCCGTGACAAAATAACGAAAAAGTGAAATGAGGATTCACCGCTTGAGAGGAGTTGATGAGAACGAATGCCGATGTTTTATGAAAAGTCACAGATTCGCTATTCTCTTATTGCAATTATAGGCATTTTAATATTAACTGTTCTATTTCTTTTTGTCCTAAATTGGATTATAGGCATAATTGTAACAGTTTGTTTATGTATTGCACTTTTCTTTCTCAGAAAGTCAGTACTTGAATATCGTAAGGAAATGGATAGCTATATAAGTACTCTTTCTTATCGTCTAAAAAAAGTCGGTGAAGAGGCATTAATGGAAATGCCAATTGGAATTATGCTAATTGATGATGATTTCAAAATTGAATGGGCTAATCCATATATAACGTCTATTATGAACGAAGATACTTTAATTGGGAGGGATCTATTAGAGATTCATGACTCATTGCTCCCTTTATTTAAACAAGATGCTGAAACTGAAGCGGTCATCACATTAGACGATCAAAAGTTTAAGGTTATCATCAAGCGAGAAGAGCGGTTATTATATTTTGTTGATGTGACAGAACAAATTCAAATTGAAAAGCAATATGAGGATGAGCGAACGGCTTTAGCCTATATCTTTTTAGATAATTATGATGAAATTACTCAAGCGATGGACGATCAGACAAAAAGTGCGATAAATAGCAAAGTAACGGCCCTTCTTAATAAATGGGCAAAGGACTTTGGCGTATTTATTAAACGGGTATCATCAGAACGTTTTTTAGCGGTATTAAATGAACAAATTTTAACGAAACTTGAAAAATCAAAGTTTTCTATTCTAGATGAGGTTAGGGAAAAGACAACAATTGAAAATGTTTCATTAACCTTAAGTATCGGGATTGGTACAGGAGTATCATCTTTGCAGGAGCTTGGAGATTTAGCACAATCTGGGTTAGATTTGGCTCTTGGACGAGGTGGAGATCAAGTTGCCATTAAGCAAATAAATGGAAAAGTCCAATTTTATGGTGGCAAAACAAACCCGATGGAAAAAAGAACAAGAGTCCGAGCACGTGTCATCTCTCATGCACTTAAAGAAATTGTCACAGAAAGCGATAAAGTGATGATTATGGGGCATAAATTTCCCGATATGGATGCAATCGGCTCATCAATTGGAATATTAAAGGTAGCTCAAGCGAATGGGAAAGAGGGATTTATTGTTTTAGACGAAGAGGCCATTGATTCAGGAGTCATTCAGCTGTTGGAAGAAGTGAAACAACATTCTGAACTATGGTCTTGGTTTATAACACCCGATGAGGCTCTTGAGATAATGACAGATGAAACATTACTAATCATCCTCGATACGCATAAACCATCGTTAGTAATTGATGAAAGGCTATTATCGATAAGCGAGCATGTCATTGTTATTGACCACCATAGACGTGGAGAAGAGTTTATTAAGGACCCTATACTTGTTTATATGGAGCCGTACGCTTCCTCTACAGCTGAATTAGTTACCGAGCTGTTAGAATATCAACCAAAGCCGTTAAAGATGAATATGATTGAAGCTACAGCGTTATTAGCGGGGATTGTAGTTGATACGAAAAGCTTTACCTTACGTACTGGATCAAGAACATTTGACGCAGCCTCATACTTAAGGGGAAAAGGGGCAGACACGGTTCTTGTCCATAAGTTTATGAAAGAGGATATTGAAAATTATGTTAGAAGAGCATCTCTTATTCAAAATACAATGATCTATAAAAATGGCATTGCAATAGCAATCGCAAAGGATGATTCATATTTTGAACAAGTGACTCTTGCACAAACAGCTGATACACTTCTCACAATGAATAATGTGGTTGCATCCTTTGTCATTGCAAGAAGAAGTGAATCAAGCATTAGCATAAGTGCCCGATCATTAGGTGAAATTAATGTGCAGCTTATCATGGAGGCACTAAATGGCGGGGGACATCTAACAAACGCGGCAACACAATTGCAGGATATTACAATTGACGATGCAAGCGATATGTTAAAGAATGCTATTGATGAATATCTTGAAGGAGGAACCAAATCATGAAAGTTATATTTCTAAAAGATGTAAAAGGAAAAGGAAAAAAGGGAGAAGTAAAAAATGTTGCAGACGGATATGCACAGAACTTTCTTATTAAGCAAGGACTTGCAGTAGAGGCGACGAATGCAAATGTTAGCTCTTTAAATGCTCAAAAGAAAAAACAAGAAAAAGAAGCAATCGAAGAGCTAGAGCAAATGAAAAAACTTAAAACAGTTCTTGAAGAATTAACTGTTGAATTAAAAGCAAAATCCGGTGAAGGTGGACGTTTATTTGGTTCAATTACAAGTAAGCAAATTGCTGATGAATTGAAAAAAAGCCACAATATTAAGCTTGATAAGCGTAAAATTGAATTGCCTGATGCGATTCGCTCACTAGGATATACAAATGTACCTGTTAAACTACATCCAGAGGTTTCTGCGACAGTAAAGGTACATGTGACAGAACAGTAATAATATGGAAGCGGTTGTGGTTTTGTGGAAAGAGTAAATTTAGTCTTGAAGCTTGACCACTTTTTTTTTATTCTTAATACTTGAAGAGTTTTATATAATCATAGTTATAGGATAGTAATCTATTAGCAATAAATACACTAAAGGACGGTGATCATCATAAACGAGGTACTTGGTGATCGTATTCCACCACAAAATATTGAAGCAGAACAAGCTGTATTAGGTGCTATATTTTTACAGCCTTCCTCTTTAACGTTAGCTTCTGAGCTTTTAATTCCAGAAGATTTTTACCGAGCAGCACACCAAAGAATATATAATGCAATGCTAGAGTTATCAGACAAAGGTGAGCCTGTTGATTTAGTAACTGTCACAGCTGAATTAGCAGATGCGAATCTTTTGGAAGAGGTTGGCGGTGTTTCTTATTTAACAGACCTTGCTAACTCTGTTCCGACTGCGGCTAACATTGAATATTATGGGAAAATTGTTGAAGAGAAATCTATATTGCGTCGGTTAATACGTACAGCAACGACAATTGCACAAGATGGTTATACGCGTGAGGACGAGGTTGAGGTCCTTTTAAATGAAGCAGAGAAAACGATTATGGAGGTTGCACAACGTAAAAATGCGGGTGCCTTCCAAAATATTAAAGATGTTCTCGTACAAACATATGATAATATCGAGTTGCTACATGACCGTAAAGGAGATATTACTGGGATACCAACCGGATTTACTGAATTAGATAAGATGACAGCTGGTTTCCAACGAAATGATTTAATCATTGTAGCAGCCAGACCATCTGTTGGTAAAACAGCATTTGCCTTAAATATTGCACAAAATGTTGCAACAAAGACTGATGAAAATGTAGCAATCTTTAGTCTTGAGATGGGAGCAGACCAACTTGTAATGAGGATGTTATGTGCAGAGGGAAATATTGATGCACAAAGACTCAGAACAGGATCGTTGACCCCTGAGGATTGGGGAAAGCTTACAATGGCGATGGGAAGTCTCTCAAACTCTGGTATTTATATAGATGACACACCAGGTATCCGCGTTAGTGAAATTCGTGCTAAATGCAGACGATTGAAACAAGAGAGCGGACTTGGGATGGTTTTAATTGACTATTTACAATTAATTCAAGGTAGTGGCCGTACGGATAACCGTCAACAAGAGGTATCGGAAATTTCCCGTACGTTAAAAGAACTTGCACGTGAATTAAAGGTTCCTGTTATTGCGCTATCACAGCTATCTCGTGGTGTTGAGCAACGTCAAGATAAGCGTCCAATGATGTCTGATATTCGTGAATCTGGAAGTATTGAGCAGGATGCGGATATCGTTGCCTTTTTATACCGTGATGACTATTATGACAAGGAATCAGAGAATAAAAATATTATTGAAATTATCATAGCAAAACAACGTAATGGTCCAGTTGGTACTGTTTCTTTAGCCTTTGTTAAAGAATACAATAAGTTCGTAAACCTGGAACGGCGTTTTGATGATGCTGGAGTCCCAGCAGGCGCGTAAAGGAGACCGAAAAATGGTCTTCTTTTTTTTGAGAATTGAATAGGCAAGCAAGCTAAATAGAGCCTTGCTTTTAATATACGTTCTGTATATCAATGACAGACTAGTATATCGAATCTTGGTCATACTAATGACGAAGAAGAAGAGAAAAAAGAATAATTGCTGCTATAAGAGAAATCTCAAATTACGAACAAATTCAACAGCTTAATTTAAAATGTTCGTATTTTCATTGACTTTCGCAAAGCTCATTGATAAAATAAACATGTTTGAATAGTGCGAAATTACGGAGGTGCACGGAATGTCTTCAGTAGTAGTAGTAGGTACACAATGGGGAGATGAAGGGAAAGGGAAAATTACCGACTTCCTTTCAGAAAATGCAGAAGTAATAGCTCGTTATCAAGGTGGAAATAATGCAGGTCATACAATTAAATTTGGTGGAGAAACGTATAAGCTTCACTTAATTCCATCTGGTATTTTTTATAAAGATAAAATTAGTGTCATCGGTAATGGTATGGTTGTTGATCCGAAAGCTCTTGTAGCTGAATTAGCTTATTTACATGAGCGTGGCATTACAACAGATAATTTACGAATTAGCAATCGCGCACATGTTATTTTACCTTATCACCTAAAGTTAGATGAGGTAGAGGAAGAACGAAAAGGTGCAAATAAAATCGGGACGACGAAAAAGGGAATTGGTCCAGCATATATGGACAAAGCAGCACGTGTCGGAATCAGAATTTCCGATTTACTTGAGCGGGATGTATTTGAGGAGAAATTAACTCGAGCATTAGAAGAGAAAAACCGTCTTTTAGAAAAGTTTTATGAAGTAGAAGGATTTACTGTAGAAGAAATTTTAGATGAATATTATGAATATGGACAACAATTTAAGCAATATGTAGTTGATACATCAGTTGTGCTTAATGATGCGTTAGATGAAGGACGTCGCGTATTATTCGAAGGAGCACAGGGCGTTATGCTAGATATTGACCAAGGTACATATCCATTTGTTACATCTTCTAATCCTGTAGCAGGAGGAGTAACAATTGGTTCTGGAGTTGGACCGACAAAAATCAACCATGTTGTAGGTGTATCAAAGGCATATACAACACGTGTTGGCGATGGCCCATTCCCAACAGAATTAACGGATGAAATTGGTGACCAAATCCGTGAAGTAGGTCGTGAATATGGAACAACTACAGGCCGTCCACGTCGTGTCGGTTGGTTTGATAGTGTCGTTGTTCGCCATGCTAGAAGAGTAAGTGGCTTAACAGACCTTTCATTAAACTCAGTAGATGTCTTAACTGGTATCGAAACATTAAAGATTTGTGTAGCATATAAGCATAAGGGTGAAATTATTAATGAATATCCTGCAAGCTTAAAAGTACTTTCAGAGTGTGAGCCAGTTTATGAAGAGCTACCAGGCTGGACAGAGGATATTACAAATGTTAAAAGCTTAAATGAACTTCCAGAAAACGCTAGACACTATGTTGAACGTATTTCACAATTAACAGGAATTCCATTATCAATCTTCTCTGTAGGACCAGACAGAACGCAAACAAATGTCATCCGCAGTGTATATAGCTAATTAACAGAGTGAGCTAAAGAGGTTGTCACAAGATTTTTCCTAATATCTAGGGCAGCCTCTTTTTCTATTAAAAAAAATATAAAAAAGATATTGTTATTTTATGAATACCTATGTTATTATAGAAAACGTCCTGTTAAAACAATAGAAAAGTAGTTACTACTCATTTTTTAAACTGAGCTATTAGCTCAGTTCGGAGACAAGTGGTAAATTAAATAATACTACTCATTTTTTAAAAATGAGCCATTAGCTCAGTTGGTAGAGCATCTGACTTTTAATCAGAGGGTCGAAGGTTCGAGTCCTTCATGGCTCACCATTTTCATTAACATGTTACAATGGCCCGTTGGTCAAGCGGTTAAGACACCGCCCTTTCACGGCGGTAACACGGGTTCGAATCCCGTACGGGTCACTTTAAAATAAATTAGTAGGTCTGGTCCGGTAGTTCAGTTGGTTAGAATGCCTGCCTGTCACGCAGGAGGTCGCGGGTTCGAGTCCCGTCCGGACCGCCATAAATACATACTATAATTCATTTTAAAGTGCATATAAACGACTAAATCAAAGGTCTGGCTCAGTAGCTCAGTTGGTAGGGCACGCCCGAATAGGCTACGAAGCGTTACATGAGCGCACACATCGAGCAGCATCTTGAATCGTCCTTCTGAGATGTGGGCGATGGACTAGTTGTCAAAGAGTGAGTACATTCAAAGTAAGTAATAAATAATTAGTACGTGAGAAGTAAAACGAACTTTAGAAATAAACTACATTTTATAATATGGCTCGGTAGCTCAGTTGGTAGAGCACGCCCGAATAGGCTACGAAGCGTTACATCAGCGCACACATCGAGCAGCATCTTGAATCGTCCTTCTGAGATGTGGGCGATGGACTAGTTGTCAAAGAGAGAGTACATTCAAAGTAATAAATAATTAGTATGTGAGAAGTAAAACGAACTTTAGAAATAAACTACATTTTATAAATATGGCTCGGTAGCTCAGTTGGTAGAGCAATGGACTGAAAATCCATGTGTCGGCGGTTCGATTCCGTCCCGAGCCACTCTAAAAGCATGATCGATTAGGTCGTGCTTTTTATTTTTTGCCGCGTTTTTTGATAGCAGCCCCTTAAACTTCAGACAATCCTTTCAAAGATTACGAGGTTAACAATTAATAACAAATAAATCTAAAATATGTTAGATATAATACAATCCCATTACAAATAGGCAGATTATCGGGTAACGGTTTCGGTTCTATGGTAAATTAGTAGAGTTAAAGAAAATAAGATTATTTGTCGATTTATGAACTAACTCTCAAATGTAAGAAACTTAAATAAGTGTCTTGTATGAAAGAGTAGGAGGAAATACAATTGTTTATACAATCTCGAGGTGATAAAGGAGATGTATTACCCAGGAAGAAGTATTTAAAACCAATTATAGTAGGAGCTGCATTAGCAGTAGCTTTTACAATTGGAGCGGGTAATGTATCTGCAGAATCTTCTTTATCAACCGTTTATCACATCTATGTAAATGAAGAGTATATCGGTACTGTTAATAATAAAGAACAAATAGAAAAGCTTAAGAATGAGAAATTACAGGAAAGTAAAAGGGAGTATTCTAACCTGAATTTAACCCTTGAGAATATAGAAGTTATTCCTGAACAAATGTTTCGACCGGTTTTTAATAACGAAAGCACATTAGAAAAGCTTGATAAAGAGTTAGATGTAGTTGTTGAATCGACAGAATTAATCATTAATAATCAAGTCATAGCAAACTTTAATAGCCGCTCAGATGCAGAAGCTGTGTTAAATGCCTATAAGCGATCATTTGTATCCAATAGTGTATTAGAGGAACTTAAAATAAGAGAGCAAGCAAATATACAACCTAGTTCACTACAGGAAGGAAAGTCTCGAACATTAAATGTTACGTTTTCAGAAGATGTATCACTCGATGTAAAAAAGGTTTCACCTGATAAAATCCTAACTGTTGAACAAGGCATTAATTTATTAAAAACAGGAATCCCGAAAACAAAGATATATAAAGTACAGGAAGATGACGTATTAGGTAGTATCGCAAGTGATCATCAAATAACGTTAGAGCAATTGTTAACGTTAAATCCTGGATTAAATAAAGATTCAGTAATCAAGCCGGGAGATACTCTTAATGTCACAGTGTTAACACCAATTGTTCATGTGACGGAGAAAATTGAAGCTTTGCAGAAGGAAACAATATCTTTTGAAACAGAAGTGGTAGAAGACGCTACAATGCCGAAGGGTGAACAGAAAATCACTCAGGTTGGCCAAAATGGTGAGAAGCTAGTAAACTACTTAATCTATAAAGAAAATGGTACTGAAGTTAAACGAGAGATCACAAGCGAACAATCTGTTAAAGAGCCTGTAAAAGAAATTATCGTTAAGGGTACAAAGGTTATACCATCAAGAGGTACAGGAACGCTAAAATGGCCTGCAAATGGAGGTTATGTTTCTAGCGGATTAGGACAGAGATGGGGAAAGCTCCATAAAGGTATTGATATTGCAAGACCTAGCGATTTGACAATTAAGGCTGCAGACAACGGTAAGGTCGTATCGGCGGGGTATAGCGGTGGTTATGGAAATAAGGTTGTCATTGACCATAATAATGGATTGCAAACAGTCTATGCACATTTAGATTCAATTGCAGTATCTGCTGGTCAGGTTGTTTCCCAAGGTCAAAAATTAGGTGTCATGGGGAATACAGGGAATTCAACTGGAACTCATCTTCACTTTGAAGTTTATGAAAATGGTGCATTGAAAAACCCGATGGACTATTTAAATTAAGATTAGAGGTCTGACATTTTGTAGGAGTCAGACCTCTTTGCTATTATGAAATACTTTGCAGAGTAGATTTATACTAAAAGCATCCAATTTTAACAATCACTTTTTTGATAGATAACCGTTAATATTTGTAAAAGAGATGAATATCAATTGTGAAAATGGTACATTAAACATATAGAACAGTCGGAGATAAAGGGGCGAAAACAATGGATAAGAAAATTTTAGTTGTTGATGATGAAAAGCCAATCGCAGATATTTTAGAGTTTAATCTAAAGAAAGAAGGATATAACGTTTATTGCGCATATGATGGAAATCAAGCATTGGAAATGGTTGAGGAGATTAAGCCTGATCTTCTTTTATTAGATATTATGCTACCGAACCGTGATGGAATGGAGGTATGTCGTGAAATAAGGAAAAAATACGATATGCCAATCATTATGTTAACTGCAAAGGATTCAGAAATTGATAAGGTGTTAGGTCTTGAATTAGGTGCAGATGATTATGTTACAAAGCCATTTAGCACACGAGAGTTGCTTGCACGAGTAAAAGCTAATTTAAGAAGACAGCAAGCGAATGATAGTAATGAAACGAAAGCTTCAACTAATGAAATCAGTATTGGTTCACTTGTGATTCACCCTGATGCATATGTTGTATCAAAACGGGGTGAAACGATTGAATTAACTCATCGCGAATTTGAACTATTGCATTACTTAGCACAACATATCGGACAAGTTATGACAAGGGAACATCTTTTACAGACAGTGTGGGGATATGATTATTTCGGTGATGTTCGTACGGTTGATGTTACAGTGAGACGTCTACGAGAGAAAATAGAGGATAACCCTAGTCACCCAACATGGATTGTAACAAGACGTGGGGTTGGTTATTACTTACGTAACTCTGAGGAGTAGAGATATGAAGAAGGTTGGTTTTTTCCACTCGATTCATTTTAAGTTTGTATTAGTTTACGTCTTACTTATTATGATCGCCATGCAAATAATAGGAGTTTATTTTATTAGGGAATTGGAAAGCTCGTTAAAAACTAATTTTATTGATTCGATGTCAAAGCGAGTTAGCTTACTAGTTTATAATATTGGGCAGGAAATGAGCACTAAAGAATATGAAGATGAGGGAGTCTCGGGTACTGAAATTGACTCGATTATAAATGACTTTGCTGAGACAGGTGAGGTAAATGAAGTCCGAGTTATCGATGAGACACAAACTGTGATCGCAACTTCAAAGGCTGATAAAGATATTGTTGATAAGAAGACGAAAGAGGCGTTAGTACAGAGAGCACTTGTTTTCGGAAATCCGTTAATAGGCGATAAGCTTAGACTGGATAATGATAATCAGCGAGTCATTGAAATGGCATTTCCAATCAATTCGGAGAGCACGAATAGTGAATCTAATGGTGGTGCCGTATATATTGTTGCATCTATGGAAGAAGTTTATTCTCAGATGAAGATTATTAATAAAATCTTTGCGACTGGAACTGGCCTTTCCTTGTTTATTACTGCTGCATTAGGAATATTTTTAGCTAGAACGATAACTAGACCGATGACTGATATGAGAAAACAGGCAATTGAGTTAGCGAATGGTAATTATTCCCGCAAAGTTAAGGTGTATGGAGAAGATGAAATTGGACAGCTTGCGTATACGTTTAATTATTTAACTGAGAAGCTGGAGGATGCACAGGCTACAACCGAGGGTGAAAGGAAAAAACTTGCATCTGTTATTGCACATATGACAGATGGGGTTATTGCGACAAATCGCACAGGGAAGGTTATTTTAATCAATAATCCTGCACTTGAAATGTTAAATGTTTCACGTGGAACGATCAAAGATATCCATATTACGGAATTATTAGGTTTAGAGGATCATAATGGTTTTGAAAGCATGCTTGATGAGCAAGAATCACTTATTATAGAAACAGATACTAAGGAGCGCTCTTACATTCTCCGAGCGAGCTTTTCCGCCATACAGAAGGAATCGGGAGCAATTGATGGGGTAATTGTTGTTTTATATGACATAACCGAGCAGGAAAAAATTGAGCAGGAGAGAAGGGAATTTGTTGCGAATGTTTCCCATGAGTTACGTACACCTCTGACAACAATGCGAAGTTATTTAGAGGCGTTAGCTGATGGAGCATGGAAAGATGAGGAAATTGCTCCACAATTTTTAAGTGTAACTCAAACTGAAACAGAACGAATGATTCGTCTCGTTAATGATCTTTTACAGCTATCTAAGCTTGATCGGACAGACTATCGTTTAAATAAAGATTTGGTAAATTTCAGTGACTTTTTCAATAAAATAATTGATCGATTTGAAATGACAAAGGCACAGCATGTAGACTTTGTAAGGAAAATTCCTAATGAGGCTTTGTTTGTTGATATTGATACAGATAAGATTACTCAAGTTCTCGATAATATTATTTCGAATGCATTAAAGTATTCTCCAGAAGGAGGACAAATTACGTTCTCAATAGATGTACTACCAACAGAGCTACAAATCTATATTAGAGATCAAGGTGTTGGAATACCAAAAGGTAGTGAAAATAAGATTTTTGACCGGTTTTATCGGGTGGATAAAGCAAGATCTCGTAAATTAGGTGGTACAGGTTTAGGATTAGCGATTGCGAAGGAAATGGTCTATGCTCACGGAGGAGATATTTGGGCGAAAAGTAAGGAAGGGCATGGAACAACAGTTTACTTTACTTTACCGTATAACCCGGAACAAGAGGATGAGTGGGAATGAAAAAGGAATCAGTAAAAAGTGCCATCTTGACCGCGTTAATTATCATCAGTTTGCTACTAACCTGGAATATGTGGACATATCAACCTACATTATTTGATGCTAAGAAGGAAACTGATGTATATGAAGTTATGCCGATAACCAATACAATAAAAAAATATTATGAAGTTATAAAACCACAACAATTATTTATTCATGATGGTGAAAATCACTTTAGCACAATGGATGCTAGCCATTCAAATGATTTGTGGATGAAAATGCAGAGTTGGGAGTATAGTGATTTAGAAAGTGGAGTTGAAACCTTTTCTAGTGGTGAAAATTTGAAGGAAATTCAAAAGAATAGTATCGAGTTAAGATTTTTAAATGAAATACCAATGAAGACATTCCAGACGATGTTAGAATGGGATGCAGATACCGAGAATGTTCAGTTTGACAGAATTTATTTAAAAGCCGGTGAAACCGGTGGTATTCAAAGTGTCTATTTTGTTTCATATGATAAAATGAGGTATGTTGAATCATCTGTAAACAACAATAGTGAGGCTACTCAGAAAGTGAAGCAACTTTTTAATGATAGAAATAATTTAGAAAAATATTATTCCTTCAATATAAGTGAAGGAAAGGAAATCTTTTTACCTGTTAATGAACCCAAAATGGTGAAGCATCAATATAAAGTAGAAGAGATAGCAGGTTCAAGGTTTAGAGACGCTTTGTTCAGCAATAGTTCTGTTATCAAACAGGACTCGATTACTAGTAAAAATAGTTATACGGACGCTATTAGTTTGTTGGATATATATCCAGAACAGCATAGAGTTTATTATGTAAATCCAGCTGTTGATGATTCAGTTCCTCTTGAAGCCAGCACATTAGTTGATCAAAGTATTAAATTTTTAAATCAACATGGCGGTTGGACAGATGAATATATGTTATTTGATATAGATGATAAGGAAAATAAAATATCGTATATTATGCAGATTCATTCAATCCCTGTAATACCTTTTGATGAGTATCCTCAAACGATGATCATTCAAAAATGGGGTCAAAATGAAGCTGCTTCATATGAAAGACCTTCATACCGGATCGATTTTGAAATTAATAGTAATAATGAAATTATGTTAATGTCAGGAAAAAAAGTAGAAGAGCTCTTAAAAGCTAATAATGATATAGACAAAGAAGATATAAGTAATATCTATATTGCCTATCAACTAGAAAATGTAGAAAACCAAGGTATTGTAAACGTTACTCCAGTATGGTGTATTGAAATGAACAATGGTAAATTAAAGACATTTAAAGACGAAATCGTACAATCTGGAGGAAATGCAAATGGAATGGAGTAAAACGAAAACCATTTTTATTTTAGCTTTTCTCATATTAGATCTTTATTTAGCCTACTCCTTTTATGAAATGCGGAGCGACTCTATTGTAGAGCCAATGGTTGAAACAACGACAGAAGAGGATTTGCAACTAGCCGGAATTACTTATTCAAAGCTTCCAGAATCTCAGGAAAAGGGGTTTTATATTACGGCTAAAAGTAAGGAGTTTACAGCCGAAGAAATAGCTAAGCTTAAGGATCAAAGCCAAAGAAGCACAATAGGTGAAAGCTCCATTACAACACTATATATGGATTTAGACAAACCATTTCCATTACCTGATGTTAATGCTGAGGTCAAGGCGGATCAATTTGTGAAAAATAATGTATTGTACGGTGAGTTATATCATTACTGGTATTCAGATGAAAAATCAAATACAATGATTTATATTCAGGAATATAAGGACAACAAAATATTTCAAGAGCTAGATGAACATATTGCAATGGTCATATTAAATTTGAATGAAAAAAATGAGATCGTTTCGTATAATCAATCTATGCTAGAGGATATAAAAGAAGTACAAGAGAAGGAAGTTACTGTATCACCACTAGAAGCTATTGGTGTCCTTTATACAAAAAATCTATTGCAGATGAATAGCAAAATTGTTGAAGTAGATTATGGATATTACACAAATATTCCTTTATCAAATCAGCAAATTTTAGCTCCAACTTGGCATCTTATTGTAGAAACGGACCAAGGTGAGAGAAAAGACTATTATGTGAACGCGTTAGCGGGAGAAGTATTACAATCAGCAGAAAAATCGATTAGGAGTGAATAATATGGGCTTGCAATTTAGTGTACTTGCAAGCGGGAGTACGGGGAATGCTATTTTTGTAGAAACAGAAAATCAATCCTTTTTAGTTGATGCAGGATTGAGTGGTAAGCAAATGCAACAATTATTTGAGCAAATTGGAAAAGATATTAGTAAACTATCAGGAATTCTAGTTACACATGAGCATAGTGATCATATTAAAGGATTAGGAGTACTTGCTAGGAAATATAAGCTACCAATTTACGCAAATGAAAAAACATGGAATGCGATGGATGGGTTAATTGGAAAAATTGAAACAGGGCAAAAATTCATTTTTCAGACAGGCTCAGTTAAAACATTTGGATCATTGGATATTGAATCATTTGGAGTTTCACATGATGCAGCAGAACCGATGTTTTTTGTCTTTCATCATCAAGGGAAAAAACTAGCATTAATTACTGATACAGGTTATGTTAGCGATAGGATGAAGGGCACCATTCATAATGCAGATGCGTTTGTTTTTGAAAGCAATCATGACGTTTCAATGCTCCAAATGGGTCACTATCCTTGGAGCATAAAGCGACGCATATTAAGCGATGTAGGTCACGTCTCAAATGAGGATGCAGCAATTGCCATGTCTGATTGTATTGGCGATGCGACAAAACGAATCTATTTAGCTCACTTAAGTAAGGATAATAATATGAAGGATTTAGCTCGAATGTCCGTCCAACAAACCTTAGCAAGTAAGGGCTTTATAACTGGTGAGCAATTTGAGCTATACGATACAGATCCAACAACCCCGACACCACTTGTAGCAATTTAACAACGAGAAAAATATACTGTAGGGAAAACTCATGAAATGCTAGGTAATGAGTGTCATTTCATGAGGAACCTTAAGTACTCCATTTATCATTTCATCCCTAATACATATTAGATTTTCTATGGAATTTTATCATTTTCATTACATATAATCCATTTATTCACCTATCATAGAGGCATTGTTTTGGATAATTTTTTGCGATCAAGTGAATAATGGTGATTAGGACTATTCATAACTAGAGCAAAAGGAAGTGACTGTTATGGGCTATTATGATCAGGATTATGAAGAGTATCAACCTAAAAAACAAAAGGGAAATCGCGGGGGATGGTTTTTAGCAGGATTAGTTGGTGCAATACTTGGAGGATTGCTCGTCATTGTTGCCATTCCCACTTTATCAAATTTAGATTTTCTTCCCTATAAAATGGATATAACAGGTGAAGACGAACAGGAAGATACGGGTGAAACGACAACAGGTCCTGTTAAAAATGTCTCAGTTGAGGTAAATTCCGCAATTACTGGTATTGTTGACGAGGTATCAGATGCAGTTGTAGGTGTCGTAAATCTACAAGAAGCGGGCTTCTGGAACGAGACAGGTGAGGCTGGAACCGGATCAGGTGTCATTTATAAAAAGGAAGGTAAAAATGCCTTTATTGTAACGAACCACCATGTTATTGCAGGCGCCTCAGAAATTGAAATTAGCTTAAGTGATGGAACTAGAATTCCTGCTGAATTATTAGGTAGTGATGAGTTAACAGACTTAGCAGTATTACGTGTTAGCAGTGAACAGATAACGAAGGTTGCTGAGTTTGGTAATTCAGATAAAGTAAAACCAGGTGAGCCTGTCATCGCAATAGGAAATCCATTAGGGTTACAATTTTCAGGATCTGTAACACAAGGTATTATTTCAGGAACAGAGAGAGCAATACCAATTGATGAAAACGGTGATGGCCAAGTAGATTGGAATGCAGAGGTTTTACAAACAGATGCTGCAATAAACCCTGGTAACAGTGGCGGGGCGTTGATTAATATGGATGGCCAAGTAATTGGGATCAATTCAATGAAAATCGCTGAAGCTGCTGTTGAAGGGATTGGCTTATCTATTCCGTCTAATCACGCAATACCGATTATTAGTGATTTAGAGAAGTACAGTGAAGTAAGACGTCCGTATATGGGAATTGGGATGAGATCATTAAATGAAGTTTCTAGTTACCATGTGGAACAAACATTAAAGCTTCCGAAAGAGGTAGAGGCAGGAATCGTCGTTATGAGTGTTGATCCAATTTCCCCAGCAGGTCAAGCTGGATTGCAGGAGCTTGATGTGATTACAGAATTTGCTGGTAAAGAAATTAAAGATATTATTGAGTTAAGAAAAGTATTATATGAGCAAAAAATTGGTGATACAGTCAAATTTACCTTTTATCGGGAAGGTAAGAAGATGACAGGAGAAATGAAATTAGGAGAGCAACATTCGATTGGAGGCTAAAGGTTAGCCTCTTTTTTTTTTGCGTTTAGTAAATTACGAAATTTAATAAATGTAGAAAAGCGCTCGTCATCGGCCTCAAGCTTTCTTTGTGGATAAATGAAAAGAAATATATGGTTTGTGGATAAACAGAAAAAATGGTAAAACTAAATAATGAACATCCACATGTGGATAAGGAGGAGTTAAGCATGTATAGCTGTGAAGAACATATAGAATTAGCAATTGATATGTATGTAGACGAAAAAGAGTTAGCACCGGAGATTGAAAAATTAGATAATTCAAGAAAGTTATCCACAAGTTGTGATTTGTGTACAAACCCAGCAGTATATATAGTAGGGAACTAATATTCGGTGGATGGTGTGGATAAAACGAAGCTAAATGTGGATAACTTTTGATGGTGGAAATGGGGAACAAATATGAATATTTCAATCATAACGATAGGCAAGCTAAAAGAAAAATATTTAAAGCTTGGTATCGATGAATATTTAAAAAGACTTTCAACATACGCAAAGGTAGACGTTATTGAATTACCAGATGAAAAAGCACCAGAAAATCTTAGCGAAATTGAAATGGAGCAGGTAAAGGATAAAGAGGGAGAAAGAATATTAGCAAAGATAAACGACGACACACACGTTATAGCCCTTGCAATCGAAGGAAAGATGAAATCCTCCGAACAGCTTGCCAAAGACCTTGACCAGCTCGCTACATACGGAAAAAGTAAAATAGCCTTCATCATTGGCGGTTCACTAGGCCTTAGCAAACAAGTCATGAACCGCGCCAACGATACACTATCCTTCTCAAAAATGACCTTCCCACACCAACTAATGCGGCTTATATTATTAGAGCAGGTGTATCGGGCTTATCGGATTAATCGGGGTGAACCGTATCATAAATAAGTGAGGTATATGAAAAAAACCACTAAGAACGTTAATTCATAACGTTTTTTTAGTGGTTTTTCTTATATTAGTTACCAAGCTTGTACTATAAAACAAAACTAACGATGATACCTGAAAGTATGCTTACAAGTGTGGCGCCATATAACAGTTTCAATCCAAAACGCGCGACGGCATTTCCTTGCTTTTCATTCAGACTTTTAACAGCCCCAACAATAATGCCAATAGATGAGAAGTTGGCGAAGGAAACTAGGAATACAGAAAGAATTCCCATTGTTCGTTCACTAAAGTGATAATTGCCTCCGGATAAATCCAACATCGCCACAAATTCATTGGTCAATAGTTTAGTCGCCATAATTGATCCGGCACTAACTGCTTCCGAGAAAGGTATTCCCATAATGAAAGCAATTGGAGCGAATAGATAACCTAAAATCGTTTGGAAAGAAACATTAAATAATAACTCAAACACATGATTGAATCCCGCCATTAATGCAATGAACCCAATTAACATCGCCCCGACGATAATTGCCACCTTAAAACCATCAAGGATATACTCACCGAGCATTTCAAAAAACGATTGCTTTTCTGCCTGTATTTCTAATATATCTTCACTTGGGTCGACTTTGTACGGATTAATAATTGTAGCTATGATAAAACCGCCAAATAAATTTAAAACTAAAGCTGTGACAATATATTTTGGTTCCAGCATTGTCATATATGCACCAACTATGGACATTGATACAGTTGACATTGCCGAAGCACATAAAGTATACAAACGCTGGTTCGAAAGCAGGCCGAGTTGTTTTTTTAATGTGATAAAAACCTCTGACTGTCCGACCATCAATGAGGCAACTGCATTATATGATTCAAGTTTCCCCATCCCGTTCACTTTACTTAATAACAACCCAATTCCCTTCATAAGGAATGGTAGGATTTTCAGATGCTGTAGAATACCAATTAATGCAGAAATAAATACAATTGGAAGCAATACCGTTAAAAAGAATGGAGCCTCTCCCTCGTTCGCTATGCCGCCAAACACGAAAGTAATTCCTTCGCTTGCATATTCGAGAAGCTTGTTAAAAACAGCAGCAATTCCCTTGATGATGATTAAGCCAAATTCTGTATTTAACAGTAACAAGGATAAAAGAATTTGAATGATAATCATCGTAATAATTGGTATGAATTTTATTTCTTTACGATTGGAACTTGCCAACCAAGCTAAAAACAATACAACGAGAATACCTAAAATAGAAATAACGTATTGCACATGGAACCTCCTGATAAATTCAATAATTTGAGACTGCTTACATAAATTATCTCAGAATAATACCCTTTTTTACTTTTGATTGCAATAGATATTTTGTCCATATTTAATAAAAAAGAACCGGACATAGTTTATTTAAGGGAAAATATCGATTGTGAGTAAACTTCATCTTATCTTTAAAGCGTATAAGTTTCGTCTCTGTCCAAAAAAAAAGCAGCTTGAACTGCTCAACAAGAATTAGCTTTGCTGAAATCGGTAGCAAGCTTTGCATATTATCAACTTGTTGCATAGTTAATAATTGGAAGATAGGCAGGTGTTCATAGTAATCGATCACTTCAAATAACTAGTAATGGTGCTAAGTGGCGAGTGGTTCAATCTTCCCCTTGTTTGAATTATTCCATACTAACTTAACTTTTTCAAACAACAAAATTTTTTTGTCGTGTAAGAGTCCTTTTGATAAACAGGAAATTTAGCGGACTCAAGGTTTCTTGCAGATTGTTTTTATCGAGGCAATAGGTTTGCGACAATAGTTTAACAGATGTTCTTGCAAGGATATATCGGAAAGGGAAAAATATTTACGATATGGTGCATCAAATATAGTCAACAAGTTGGTCTATTTTTCTGCGGTTGTTTTCCAATGCGATCAACTGATATATCACTAAAGTATTGCACATTGTCTTTTAAGTATAATCATATACTGATTAGCTTTGCCCCTCCTTTTTGGTATGCCTAGGTACAAAAAAGGTTTCACAACTTTGAAAAAATGTTTACGATATGGAGGGCTGTATATGGACACACAAAAAACATACCCGTAGCTTAAGTTATTAATAAACTGTCGTATGAAATAAAGGAGTATAACATGAGAAAACGCGGCATCACCGTTAAATTATTCGCTGTAACAGCTTTATTCTTTTTGGTGTTTTACGCCATGATAATGATATTTCAGCTATTATTCTTTGATCGTTTTTATCAGCATCATAAAACAAAGGAAGCAGCAAAGCACATACATCAATTAGCAGAGGGTTATGAGAACAATTCCTGGAGCGAAGAGGAATTGACAAGACAGACACTTTCTTACATGAGGAAGACCAAAAGCCCGTTGACGATTGTAGACGCAGAGGGTTTTCAGTTGGTAAAGGATCCGTTTAACATCATGCTGGAAACAGGAGATGGCAAGGTTGTAGAAGTACCACTTTCCTTACTTGTCACAAATTACGGAAAACAGTTGCGAGCATTGAATATTACAAAGGGAGATACATTGATTGTGCAAGGAGAAACAGATGCTACGGTTCCTTCGGTCATTTATCCATCAGTTATTACGAAGAATGAGTTTAGTGTCGGTGAAGATCCAGTCGAGAATGATGTGACAATCGAAGGGAAAGTAAAAAGCATTTCGCTACCTAAGGCTGGGATGATAAATAGAGGACTAGGGATCCTCTATGATGCGCTGCTAGAATGGTTCCCGCTTAAGGAGGCGCAGATAAAGCAGCTTTCCAAAGGGGAAAGTCTGCAGCTGGACTGGGTGGAATCATGGAGTGGAAAACATAATTTAGTACTAATTGAGCCGTTTAAGAAAGACGGGGAAATGCAATATATGTTCTCTGTCACATCTCTTCAGGAAATCAGAGATACGAATGAAGCACTTCAAATATTTTATGTATATATCGGAATCGCAGGCTTCATTCTCATCCTTTTGCTGTCGTTATTCTTCTCCCGCCTTGTTAGCAGACCTCTGATTAAGCTGAATGAAATGGCAAAAAAAATGGTGCACCTAGACTTCTCATCGGCGAAGCCAATTAAGCAGAAGGATGAGCTAGGGAGCCTTTCAAACAATATGCTTGTTATGGCGCAAAATCTAGATGTTGCCTTAAATGAATTGAAACAAGCGAATGGGAAGCTAAAGCAGGATATGGAAAAACGTGTGCAGATGGAAAAGGAGCAGCGCGAGTTTTTCGAGCATGCATCACATGAATTGAAGACACCGCTTAGCATAGTCAAAAGCTTCGCTGAGGGGCTTCAGGATGGGGTCAGTCCGGATAAGCATGACCACTATATAGAAGTGATCATTGAGGAGTCAGAAAAGATGGAAGTCCTGATAAAAGATATGCTTGATTTGGCTAAGCTGGAGAACGGTGCAATTAAATTAAGAAAAACATCTTTTCTCCTTAGTGAAATGATAGAGGATTTGGCAGATAAACTATTCTGTATAGCAAAAGAGAAAAATGTCGTCATTGAAATCATGCCGAAGAATGAACAGCATATTTTGGCGGATTATGAGTGGATGGAACGAGTAATGAAAAATCTTCTAGTTAATGCGATCAGGCACAGTAAGCCCGATTCTGTCATTGCGATTCGAATCGAATTGGATCAGGAAAACGGAGGCAGTGTGTTCAAAATTGAAAACAAAGGCGCACAAATACCAGAAGAGCAGATAGAAAAGATCTGGAAACGTTTCTATCGGACCGAATCTTCTCGGAGCAGAATGACAGGTGGTACAGGATTAGGATTGGCCATTGTCCAGCAAATTCTTGATCTTCATGCATTTCATTACGGAGCGGAAAACATACCTGATGGTGTGCGTTTCTATGTTCGTTTCAATTAATGGGACTAATTGCTTATTAGGACACATGAAAGACATATAACTTTGTTAATATATTGAAAGATTGGAAGGAAGATTCACGATGGGGAAGAAAGTATTGCTTGTCGAGGATGAAGTGAGAATCCGAGAAGTTGTAGCCGATTATTTCAAAAAGGACGGCTGGGAAGTGTATGAAACGGATAATGGCCGCAGTGCAATCGACTGGTTTGATGCCATTTATCCAGATTTAGTCATTCTCGATATCATGATGCCGCAAATGGATGGATTTGCTGTCACAAAGCAGGTTCGAATGAGGTCTGGTGTACCAATTATCCTGTTGACAGCAAAATCCAGTGACGATGATAAAATTCAAGGGTTTGAACTTGGAGCCGATGATTATGTTACCAAGCCATTCAGCCCAAGAGTGTTAGTAGCACGTGCTAATTCTTTAATGAAACGGGCAACCGAACAATACATGCCGACCGGTCATATGATCAGCTTCGGGAAAGCAATTGTTAATACGAAGTCCCATCAGCTTCAGCTTGAGGGTCAACAAGTCGATTTGACGCCAAAAGAATATGAATTATTGGTGTTTCTGCTTCATCATAAAAATAATGTCCTTTCACGCGAAACAATTTTGAATCACGTATGGGGGTTGGACTTCGATGGTGATAATCGAGTTGTTGATACACATATAAAAAAGCTGAGAGCTAAATTAAGCTGTGAATCACATCATATCCGGACTGTTATTGGAACCGGCTATAAATTTGAATAAAAGGGAGAGAGAAGATGAATAAGCTCAAACAGCTTTATACGAACAATTATGTCCGTTTTGCTTTACATACTTGTTTTTATCTAGCAATCCTTATTACCTTGTTCTTGATGTACGGCTTCCATACCGCGAATACTGGCAACTATATTTATAATGATTTTTAAATGGAGAAGATAATAGAATGAAACTTTTAACTCGTATTGCACAGCATGCAGCAAGAAACCCGGAACAGACAGCATTTCGTACAGAGGATCAGGTGCTAAATTACAGATTGCTTTGGGACAGATCAAGCAGGCTAGCAAGCTTAATTCATGCCACACAGCTTGAGCGGCAGACGCCAATCGTTGTGTATGGTCATATGGGAACCGATATGCCGGTATCGTTCCTCGCGTGTGTAAAGGCTGGCCACCCTTATATACCGTTAGATACATCGATTCCAATGGAACGAGTGCGTCTTATTGTAGAAAAATCTGGTGCAAGATTGGTAATTAATACAACAGATAGCATGCTGGATTTTAATAATGTCACTGTTTTACACGTACCGACACTGCAGCTGGAAAAAGAAGAGCTTATTGGTAATGAATATTGGGTCAAGCCTGATGAAGTCTTTTATATCATTTATACATCCGGCAGTACTGGAAATCCAAAAGGCGTTCAAATAACCGCAGCAAATCTGCAATCTTTTACCGATTGGATGACAGGTGACTTTCCACTAGATCAAGGAAAGGTGTTTTTGAATCAGGCACCCTTTTCATTTGATTTGTCTGTGATGGACTTTTATCCAGCACTGCAGAGCGGGGGTACAATTCATACATTGGAGAGAGAAGTAATCAATAAGCCGAAGCTTTTGTTTGAGAACTTGAGTCGTTCTGCATTGCAAATATGGACATCGACGCCATCATTCGTGCAAATGTGTTTCCCAAATCCCGACTTTAATCAAAAAATGCTTCCTGAGCTAGAGGTATTCCTTTTCTGTGGTGAAGTACTACCATTAGCCGTGGCCAAAGAGCTGAAAGAACGTTTCCCAAGGGCAAGGATTTTCAATACTTATGGGCCTACAGAAGCAACAGTTGCTGTGACGTCGATTGAAATTACGGAAGAATTGCTTGCTAAAGAGAAGGCGCTACCGGTTGGCTATCCAAAATCCGATATGCGTATTTTCGTTATGGACGAATTGGGTAACCCGTTGCCTGAAGGTGAAAAAGGAGAGCTTATCCTTGCGGGGCCAAGTGTGTCAAAAGGCTACCTAGGTGAACCGTTACTGACAGAAAATGCATTCGGCATTATAAACGGAATGAACGCCTATCGTACCGGAGACGCCGGCTTTATTCAGGACGGGTTGGTGTACTGCCAAGGTAGGCTGGATTATCAAATCAAGCTGCATGGTTATCGGATGGAGCTGGAAGAGATTGAATTCCACCTTAATCAGTCTGATTATATTAAGTCTGCTATTGTTATCCCATATGCACCAAACGAGGAAATTGAATATTTAATTGCGGCAGTGGTACCAGCGGAGCATAGCTTTGATAAGGAGTACAAGCTGACAGCTGCTATTCGAAAAGACCTTGCTTTGCGCTTACCGGCATATATGATTCCGCGTAAGTTCACGTATTATACTGCTATTCCAATGACGATGAATGGGAAAGCAGACCGTAAGAAAATGAAGGAAGAGGTATTCGCATGACCCCGTATAGCTCTTTCCTTTTCTTTATTATTCTAGGTATCTTGCTGCTGCCGACGATGATTCTTGGCACAATGGGCAAGCGCCTACGGTATTACAATGTGTTCGTCTCCATTGTTGTATTGGCTATTATATTTTCAGAAGGGAACGCAGGGTTCTTCTCGTTAGTAGCCTTCACCATCCTTCAGGTTGTACTGGTCAAAGGCTATATTACTTATCGACAGACAAAGAATAGCAGCCTCGTATTCTATGTAATAAGTTTTCTATCGATCCTACCTTTGATTTTATCGAAGGTTTTACCGATATTGGCAGTGGATAACTGGGCAAGCTTTCTAGGAATATCCTATCTGACATTTCGAGCTGTCCAAATCATTATTGAAACAAGAGATGGATTGATTAAGGAGCAGCTCTCAATTTTTCAGCTTGTCAATTTTATGCTATTTTACCCGACAATTTCATCAGGTCCAATTGATCGCTTCCGGCGATTTCAGAAGGATGAAGAAAAGTGTTGGACACCTGAGGAGTACAAGGAACTACTTTATAAAGGGATTAATAAAATCTTCATTGGTTTTTTGTATAAATTTATAATTGGCTATAGCATCAATACATACTTCATTATGAATCTAGATTATATAGCAGATGGCAAGTTTAGCTATCATCTGTTATACATGTACAGCTATAGCTTGTATCTATTCTTCGACTTTGCCGGCTATACGGCGTTTGCAGTCGGAGTCAGTTATATAATGGGAATCCGATCACCGGAGAACTTTAATAAGCCATTCATCAGCCGAAACATCAAGGATTTCTGGAATCGATGGCATATGTCACTGTCGTTCTGGTTCCGTGATTATGTGTTTATGCGCTTCGTCTTTCTGATGAAGAAGAAAAAATGGATACAGAACAAAATGCTCGTTTCGAATCTAGGTTATGCCCTGCTGTTCCTGCTGATGGGAATATGGCATGGAGTAGCGATTCAGTACATCATTTATGGAGAATATCATGCCTTGATGATGGTAGGATTTAATTTCTTCGAGACCTGGAATAAAAAACATAAACGCTGGCCAACAGGGAGAGTAATGACATTTGTGTCTATCGTCATCACTTTCCATGTCGTTTGTTTCGGCTTTTACCTGTTTTCTGGCAAACCATTTCAATAATAAAAGGGGAATATAAATATGAATTTTAAAGAGAAAGTACTACAAATTATTGCAGAAGTTTGTGAAGATGATGTTGTGAAAGAAGAGCATGATTTGGATATATTCGACGCAGGACTGATTGATTCATTTGCGACAGTAGAATTACTTGTTCAATTCGATGAGCAGCTTGATATCAATGTACCGATTACAGAGTTCGACCGTGATACATGGAATACACCAAATGCTATTGTTGATCGTCTGAATGAGCTGAAATAATGAAGAAGAAGTATCTGTTTGGACCGATCATTCTTGCATTGGTCTTGTTTGCCGGGGTCGTATTCGTACCCGTATCATGGCTGGTTAAGTTAGTTCCAGCGGATCGTTTGGCGGAATCGGCTACAAGCCTGGAGCCAAATATGTTCCAAGGAACTTATTTACAAAGTGAAATGCTTAAACGTTCAACATATGTTCCAATCTATGGTTCTTCTGAATTGTCGCGCTGGGATCCATTCCATCCATCGAATTATTTCGAAACGAATGACGCTACCTTTACACCTTATTTAATAGGAAAAGGCGGAATGACCTCTATTATTCATGATGTAAATTTTGCAACACACGCCGCTCAATTGAAGAATAAGCAAATGGTCATCATCGTATCGCCGCAATGGTTTGTAAAGCATGGTACAGACGAGCAGCATTTTGCACCAAACTATTCCTCCCTGCAAGCGTACCAGCTTCCTTTCAATAAGGAAGTTAACGAGCAGCTGAAACGAAAATTAATGCAGCGTTTGATGATGTATAACGCGGTCAAGAACGACCCGATACTTTATCAGCTTTACGATGCTTACCTGAATGACAAAAAGGTTATGTTTAATACTTTATCAGTTCCTGCAAAGGCATATATATCTATCCTTGAGAAAAAGGATCTGTATTTCACACTTCTGAAAGATAAACCAACTAATCGTCATCAGTCAGGCGAAGTGAAGGATAAGTCATGGGAAGAACTGAAGGCACAAGCTGATTCTCATGGCGAGAAACGGACACAGCATTCCAAATTTTATATTGATGACAAAGTGTATAATCATAAGAAGCACTATATCAAGAGTATGGAAGGAAAGAACAAAGGACATTCCTATGCAGAATCACCTGAGTACGGTGATTTCCAGCTGATGCTTGATATTCTTAAGGAAGCTGAGGCTAAACCACTTTTTGTTATTATCCCAGTGAACGGGGCGTATTATGACTACACAGGCTTCACGGAAAAAGGACGGCAAGACTACTACACTCGTATAAAGAAGCAAATTAATGATAGCGGCTTTACCTACGCCGATTATTCCGACCATGAATACGATCCTTACTTTATGCGTGACACGATTCATATCGGCTGGAAAGGCTGGGTTTATTTAGATGAGGATATGCAGAAGTTCCTTGAAAAACACTAGGTAGGCAATTTTAATCCCAGTAAAGTAGCTAGTTTTATAAAGAAACTACTTAACAATATAAAATGGTGACTATAACATGCTACCCATTTGGTTGTTTTCTACATTATCCAACGTTAAGGTGAATCTTACATAAGTAAATGAGATTCCTTCATTTGTACATTCTAAACTAACAATATTCTAATCTAAAAAAGGCATTGTTCTTCAGAACAATGCCTTTTTTGAAGTTAAATAAACATATCCAGGATGAGGACTCCAACAAGTCAACTAAAGAAATATTCGTTACCATGATCGACCAAGTTTTAATGTTCTTTCCGATAGAAGGCACTAAAAATTGCATAGGTAATTTTTTATGTGATAGTACATTATTACTGTTAACGTAAAAACAGGGGATTATCAGAGAGGTAAAGGAAGCTGGATTAGGATTAAAAGAAGAGCTTACAATTGTATAACCCTCTCTCTTTTTATGTCAATTAAGTATATTTAAGATTAATTGCATTATTTTGATGAGTTACGTTAAATAGTCTCATTAGTCATTAATGGTTGCTGATAATTGGAAAAAAGTGAGGTTTATCAAAATTAGATAAATCTCATCTTCTTTGTTTTATATTTTAAAGATAGAGAAATGTGGGCTTGTCCGTTTAAAAAAATTAATCACCTTTATATGCTTAGACAAAAGAGCTAAACAGAAATTAAAACTTCTTGTTTAAGCTCTAGCTTTCGATATACAAGGGCAATTAACATTGCTGGCAAGGTACAAATAATCATTCCAATAAAGGCATATCTTGGTTCAATTTCGTATAAATAGCCTCCGAAGATAGTAAACACTGCCGTGCTCCAGCTTAGCGCAAGCGCTGAATACATGCCTTGTGCTTTCGGAATCTGTGCGTGTGGGATGTTATTGATTAAGTACTTCATAAAAGCAAAATGCCCCATAGCAAACGAAAATGCATGTAAGGTTTGCGCAACACAGAAAACAATAACATTAGGAAAGGCGAACACTAATATCCAACGAATTGAAGAACCAATTGCTGCTAGTGTCAGCAAAGTGCCTACAGAAAATTTGTTAAAGCTTTTATCTGCAATTGAGAAGAATATGATTTCTGCAATTACAGCAATGTTAATAATAAAACCGATTAGGTATATTGGTGCTTGAATATCTTGAAGAAAAATATAGCCATAATTGTAATAAGTAGCATGTGCTGCTTGCAGTAAAATGACAATTATGAGCACTAAACTAAAGTGTTTGATACGGAATAAGCGTAACATGCTTACTTGTTGTGTTTGCTTTACTTGTGGCTTTTTAGATAAAACATCAGGTGCATTCATAAAGCTTAAAAATACAAAACCAGTCATTCCAAGCAATAGTGCCCAAAAAATAACCTCATCTCCAAGCATTCCTGTAAAAATGGTTAAAATCATGCCAATTGAGACAAATCCTATTGATCCCCATTGACGACTTCTTCCATAATGTCTTAATTGTTTACTTTGCACAAGGATACTTGCAGCACTATCTAATGCAGGCATTAAAGCTGGATAAAATATGTGTAAAAGCATAGTTACTATCAATAAACCAGCAAAGGAGTTTACCGGAATATAACAAAGAATTGTAACGAGTGTACCGAGTCCGGCCACATTTAATAAGATTTTACTGCTCAATCGCCCTGATAAATAGGGAAAGGCAAATAATGTGGATAGTCCTCTTGCAATTAAACCGAAGCTCATGATTAAGCTAGCTTGTGATACTGTAATTCCTTTTGTATAAATCATCCACCCAGACCAATAAGGTAGAAAAATACCCCATGTCATAAAAAAACTAAAGAAACGTGTACTCATCCAACGTTGTGTATTCATTATTATCCTCCTCATTGATTGCATGATATCATGGAATGAAATATAAATAATATGAGAAATCTCATATTTTGAGGTGTAATATGGAAGTTTACAAAGGTGAAAAAAAGCGGTTGTTTTTAGAAAAAAATCCAATAGCACATCTATTTTCCATTCAAGTTGAGGAGTTTATAGAAGTGCACGAATATGTGCGAGATGAATGGATTATTAAAGAGGGCTTGAGACCGGCTTATCTTTATTATGTAATTGAGGGGAAAGCTAAAATATATGTAACACATCAAAATGGAAAAGTATCGTTAATAAATTTTATTAATGCCAATGATTATATTGGGGAAATGGAATTATTAAATGAAGTGTACTATACAAAGGGGATTCAAGCATCAACGAAGACGGTTTGTTTTGCGCTTCCGTTTCATCGCTATCGTACACAATTACTGGAAGATACAAAATTTCTACGTGAATTGACCAAATTTTTAAGTGTGAAGGCTACACTTATGGCAGCTAAGTATTCACAAATTCTCGCTTTCCCACTTGAAAATCGGCTAGCAGATTTTATTTTACAAACTGCTGATGAAGGGATCTATAGGGAAAAGCACGTAACGGTTTGTGATTATTTAGGTGTATCCTATCGACACTTATTGTATGTACTTACACAATTTTGTGATAAAAATTATTTGCACAAGGAAGGTCGACATTATCGAATTAAACAATACCATTCCTTGTATGAACTTGCAGAAGTGTTGAGGAATAAATAATCATTTAGAAGCTTTCAAGGTAATTTACTAAAAGTTTAAGTGAACGCCAGTAAGTAGGTGTAATTCTACTTTTTTAAAATTGGCGCTGATTAATCCTAGTTGTTTATTTCGCAACAGGGGTTCGCTTTTAATTGGCTGTCCGGGAGCTTCTTTGAGCGTTAGTGCCTGATGAGGGCTCCCTTTGACATACTTCTTTCGTAGGGGTCTCACATAAACAAATCTCAACAATAGGCTCTAAAATATCCCTAAATTTAAAAATAGCACATGATGTTTTAAGAGTTGCAATAAACATAAAATTATTTCAATAAAATAAATTTCAAGATAAATTAATGGGATTTGTTCAATATCCACGAATGCCAAAAAATGTTATATACTGATTTGTAACTACCTTTTTAACACAAAATGAATGATTGACATCAAGAAGGTTTTTTGGAATAATGAATTTAATTGCATAATGGTACCTTTAAATCAGTCCAGAGAGGCTGACAAGGACAGCGGATTTTTTATGATATACGACGGATAGGTGTATTTACCTATATATCGTATTTTGTAATGGAAAAAGAGGCTAATTGTCAGGAGACTGGTGATTAGCCTCTTTTTTTGTGCTGTGGTATCAGGAAACATTAGATTTGGAGGAAATAATCATGGATAAAGTAGATTTAGAGTTTTCGTGGCAGGCAGTACCAAAATCGAACCGTAATAATTTCTGGAAAACATTATCAGTCATGTTGGGATTTACGTTTTTCTCTGCGAGTATGTTAGCTGGAGGAGAGCTAGGACTTGGCTTAACATTTACGCAGTTTATTTTAATTGTATTAGCAGGTAACTTAGCACTTGGGATTTATACAGGGGCCCTTGCGTACATCGCAGCAAAAACGGGGCTATCAACACATTTATTAGCAAAATATGCATTTGGTGATAAAGGATCATATTTACCTTCATTTTTATTAGGCTTTACTCAAGTTGGATGGTTTGGTGTAGGGGTAGCAATGTTTGCTGTTCCTGTAGCAAAGGCGATGGATTGGAATGTATATGCGTTAATTTTTATCTTTGGAATAGCAATGACAGCATCTGCAATATACGGAATGAAATCATTAGTCGTTTTAAGCTTTATTGCGGTACCAGCAATTGCAATTTTAGGAGGTTATTCTGCATTTGAAGCTACGCAGACGCTCGGTGGGTTTGGTGCATTATTTGATTATGAACCTAAAGAAACGTTAACAATTGCTGCGGCTTTATCAATTTGTATCGGCTCCTTTATTAGTGGTGGTACTTTAACACCTGACTTTGCACGATTTGCAAATACTTCACGTTCTGCCGTCGTGGCAACGGTGATTGCGTTCTTTCTAGGGAACTCATTAATGTTCCTATTTGGGGCACTTGGATCGATGTCTTATGGTTTAGGGGATATTTCAGAAGTAATGTTTTTACAAGGATTAATGATCCCAGCGATTATCGTTTTAGGATTAAATATTTGGACAACAAATGACAATGCCCTTTATGCATCAGGCTTAGGGTTTGCGAATATCACAAAGATTTCAAAAAAGGTGTTTGTTGTAGTAAACGGCCTAATCGGTACAGTGCTTGCGATGTGGATGTACAATAATTTTGTAGGATTTTTAAATGTCCTTGGTGCTGCTATACCTTCAATTGGTGCTATTATTATAGCTGACTATTTCTTTGTAAGACGTGGAAAATATGGTAAGTTTGAAGAGATGAAGTTTAAAACAGTGAACTGGATATCAATCGTAGCATGGGCGATCGGTGTAGTCATAGCTCAGGTTGCACCAGGTATTACTCCGTTAAATGCACTAATTGGAACAGCTGTAGTATATATCGTATTTATGTACATTGCTTCTAACAAAAAATGAATCAAAGAAAAGGTGATCACTGATGATAATTCAAAATGCAACATTAAGAGGTAAAGAAGGACTTTGGCATATTGTTGTTAAAGATGGTCAATTTGCGGCGATTACCCAAAATCTCGGTGAAATCGATCCGAATGAAGAGGTAATGGATGTAAAGGGATCTCTTGTTTTACCACCTTTTATTGAGCCACATATTCATTTAGATACAACATTAACTGCTGGTGAGCCGGAATGGAATCAGAGTGGAACATTGTTTGAAGGGATTCAACGCTGGTCCCAGCGTAAGGAATCTTTAACACATGAAGATGTAAAGGTGCGGGCAAAAACAGCTTTAAAATGGCAAATTTCGCAAGGGATTCAACAGGTTCGTACACATGTAGATGTGACAGATCCAAATTTAACAGCTTTAAAAGCAATGCTCGAAGTGAAAGAGGAAATGGCTCAATTTGTCGATATTCAGCTTGTCGCGTTTCCACAAGAGGGGATTTTATCATACCCTAACGGTGTAGAATTGCTTGAAGAATCACTAAAAATGGGTGCTGATGTTGTCGGAGGGATTCCTCATTTTGAGTTTACTAGGGAATATGGTGTAGAGTCTTTAAAAATCGCTTTTGATCTCGCTGAAAAATACGATCGCTTAGTAGATATCCATTGTGATGAAATCGATGATGAACAGTCTCGATTTGTAGAAGTTGTTGCAAAAGAGGCATATGAACGTGGAATGGGTGCTCGAACAACAGCGAGTCATACAACAGCAATGGGCTCTTATAATGATGCTTACACATACAAATTATTTAGATTATTGAAGCTATCTTCTATTAACTTTGTTTCAAATCCACTTGTGAATATTCACCTTCAGGGAAGATTTGATACATATCCAAAGCGAAGAGGCTTGACACGGGTAAAAGAATTACAGGAAGCAGGGTTAAATATTTGCTTTGGACATGATGATATATTTGATCCATGGTATCCACTTGGAACGGGAAATATGCTTCAAGTGTTACATATGGGAATCCATGCTTCACAATTAATGGGTTATGAGCAAATTGTAAATTCAATCGATTTGATTACGAAAAATAGTGCAAAAACATTACACATTGAAGATGGATACGGAATCGAAGTTGGGAAGCCAGCTAACTTTATCGTCTTATCTGCAGAAAATGAATATGAGGCAATTCGCAAGCAAGCGACAGTCAGATATTCTGTACGAAAGGGTAAGGTTATTGCTGAAACAAAGCCAAGTGAAACATCGATAACATTAGGCGAATCTAAAGAGAAGATTGATTTTAATAGATAATAGATATTTGGGCACAACTTTAAATAGGGCTGTGCCTTTTCCCATAAAGGGATTAATTTTAAGACAAGGCTCTTTTCTAAAAGAATGTATTTAGTACTACCTATATAAGGGTTGATTGGAGCTGGTTGCGAGACTCCTGCGGGATGCGTGGGAGAGGTTAATCTTGAGCAGGTGTTACACTGAGGAGGCTCACCACCCACCCCGCGGAAAGCGAGTACTGCAAAAGGAAATCAACCAAGACGATTACTCTGTTAAAAGAAACAAAGTCTGCGAAAACAGCCTAAGACAAAAACAAAAGTAGTGATTCTAAAAATCATCAAGGGGGTCAAAGGAAAATGAAAAGAGTTTATTTAGCTAGTCCGTTTTTTAATGAAAAAGAGATTGAATATGTGGAACAGGTTGAGAAGATTTTAGAGGAGAAGGGTTTGAATGTTTTTTCACCGATGAGAAACCAACTGGACGAAAAGCTTGAGACTGGTTCTCGTCAATGGTCAATCGAAACATTTATGAATGATTTAAAATACATTAAGTGGGCTGAAATTGTTGTAGGTATCTATCATGGTAACTATTCAGATAGTGGAACAGCCTGGGAACTTGGTTACGCATATGCTTCTGACAAGCCAGTTATTTTAGTTCATGTTGGTGAAAACAGTAATCTTATGGTGCACGAAGGTTCACATGCAAATCTTACTTTGGATGAACTTAAAGATTATGACTTCAACAAATTAGCTAGTTCTTTCTATACAGGTGAAATGTTCTAAGGATTAAACACCAACAAACCTTATTTAAGTTTGCTAAGGTAAAATAGCTTCTCATTAAATTATATTAGTATAATACCGTTCTTTGAAAAGGGCTTGCCATTTGGCAGGCCTTTTCGTTTTTAACTAGGAATATAATGAGCAATTTTGATTGTTGATTTAGCACTTTATGACACCTGTCATGAGGTTTTCCTTACAGGTGTGAATGTCGATCCATTCTTTTCTTAGATACGATAAGAATACAAATAAATTTAATTAGAAAAGGATGAAATGAATGGACATCAAAGGGAGAATTCGCTTACTCGATATTTTGCGAGGAATAGCAATACTTGGGACGTTAGGAACGAATATTTGGATTTTTGCACACTTAGGGGATTTATCGTATATTACGACATCAAATTATTCTGGATGGTGGAAACCAGATGATTTTCTGCGAATGATCGTGCTATTTTTGGTGAATGGAAAGCTTTTAGGTATGTTAACCATTATGTTTGGGGTAGGGATGGAGCTGAAATATCAGCAAGCATTGAGAAGAAAAAGAGCTTGGCCTGGAGTGTATTTATGGACAGCAGCTTTTTTACTTATAGAGGGATTCCTCCATTATACATTTGTAATGGAATATGACATTTTAATGAGTTATGGAATCACTGCCATTATTGTAGCATTTATCATAAAAGGTGGAGATCGCTTTATCGATAGAACGATGAAGGTAATCGGAAGTGTCTTTGCAGCTTTTATTTTGTTTATGTTAGTAGTTGGCTTGCTTGGATCAAATATGTCGTTAGGTAATTTTAGTGAGGTTGTTGCCCTTTATCAAAGTGGCAGCTGGCTTGAACAGGTACAATATCGATTCTTAAACTTCTTTGCCCTAAGAAGTGAAGCATTTTTTATTATTCCAATGAATATCTTTTTGTTTTTACTTGGCGTTAGGATGATGCGTTCTGGAGTTTTTTCTCCTGATGAGAAGGGAAGGAAGCATCGCGACAAGCTTTTTAAAATTGGGATATATCTTGGTGTACCTTTAAATATGCTCATTTTTACACCTGGGGGAGCCTTTGATTTACCAGTTCGATATTTGTTTGCACCATTACTTTCGCTAGGTTATATTTCAATTATTGGTAAATTATTGGAGTATTATAAATGGGAGTGGCTCTGGCGCTGTCTTGAAAAGGTTGGGAAAATGTCTTTAAGCTGTTATGTCATGCAAAATATTATTTGCTCAATCGTCTTTTATGGTTGGGGGCTTGCCTTTGGTGGAAAGGTTAATTCCTTCATGGTTATAGCCATTTGGTTACTTATTTCACTTTTACAAATTATCATTTCATCTTTTTGGCTTCAAACTTTCAAAGCGGGCCAATGGAATTTATTCGACAACGTACATTAAAGGTGTTCATTTCTAATTAAGGAATGGGAGGAAGTAATGAAGTATAAGATTTATCCTAGAGAACAAATTAGACAATATTTGCTTTTCGATGTGATATCAGTCGTGTTTTTATGCTATATCGTACTACGTTCAGATACGATTTTTGGGTTTTGGGGCAATCTTCTTCTAATTATGCTTTTTCTCTTTTCATTTTATATTGGACTATGGTATCGGGATGGACGTTTATTAGCAGCATCTTTACTTGGCTTTTCTGTCATTACGATATTTGGTATTTATGTCGAGCTCAATATATTATTCTATGGTTTAATTTTTGCAGATCTGATTGGAAGGGCAAAGTCAAAGGTGCATATTGGGATAGGAATCGTAGCCATTGCCCTGATGTTTTTCATTGTTCAATGGAAAACGGATGGAAGTCTTTTTAAGCAGGAATTTTCGATATTACTCCCTATCATGGTTGTGCAACTAATTTTACCGATTTTGATTTACATTAAAGAAAGAGCAAAAAGTTTAAAGGGAGAATTGGAAATCGCCAATCTGCAAATTGAGAAGCTTATTCAACAGGAGGAAAGGCAGAGAATCGCAAGGGATCTCCATGACACGCTTGGGCAAACATTAACAATGATTAAATTAAAAAGTGAATTGACTGCAAGATTAATAGACAAAGATTCCATTGAAGCAAAACAGGAATTAAAGGATATATTAACAATGACTAGAAGAGCTTTACATCAGGTAAGAGAGGTAGTTTCAGATATGAAATTTATCCCTTTGGAAAGTGAAATAGAGAATTCAAGAAAACTAATGCAGTCTGTTGGCATTGAACTCATAGTAAAGAAAGGTGATATCCCGCTTTTACCTAGTGTAACCCAGACAATGCTTGCTCTTTCGATTCGAGAAGCGCTGACAAATGTCATTAAACATAGTAAGGCTGCTCACTGTATACTGGAATTGGATGTAATCGATCATACTCTTCTAATTCAAATTAAAGATAACGGGATAGGTTTAGCAAAGGTACAGAGTGGGAATGGCATTCAGTCGATGAAAGAGCGACTTCGAGTTGTTCAGGGAACAGCAGTGGTGACCAATTCGCCAAGAGGTGGAACGAATGTAATGTTGAAACTTCCAATCTATCAAACAGGAAAGGAGAATCCAACTTCATGATACGGGTCGTTATTGCAGAAGATCAAAAAATGCTTCGGGGAGCATTAACAGCTCTATTAAAATTTGAAACAGATATTGAAGTGTTAGCAGAAGTATCTGATGGACAGAAGGCTTGGGAAGTGATTCAGAGGAAACAGCCTGATGTATGTATACTAGATATTGAAATGCCTATTATCAACGGTCTTGAATTAGCAGGTAAAATAAAGAAGGATCGTATATTACACCATTGCAAAATCATCATTGTTACGACCTTTGCACGTCCAGGATACTTACAAAAGGCAATGGATTTGCAGGTAGATGGCTATCTATTAAAGGACGAACCGATTGATTACCTTATTGAGTCTATTCGTAAAGTCATGAATGGAGAGCGGGTGATAAGTATCGACCTTGCAGCATCCCTCTTTATGAAGGAAGAAAATCCATTAAGTGAACGAGAAATAGAAGTATTGCGACTTACGAAGGATGGATTGACAACAAGCGAAATTAGTAACACTCTTTTTTTAACAAAGGGAACAGTACGTAATTATCTTTCCTCTGCGATTCAGAAACTTGAAGCAGAATCGAGGCAACAGGCTGTAAATACCGCTGTCGAAAAAGGTTGGTTATAATATCTACTTACTCTTAATCAGCTAACACCCATATAAACAACCTACTATTTCAAAAATAAGGTTTATTATATGGGCGTTATTTAATTTACCCTTCCCGCAAAATTGGCAAGGTACAACAGCGAAAGGATCCACCTGATTTAATAATTTCAGTAATATCAACTTCTATAACCTCAAAGCCGCGGTCACGAAGCTGCTTGTTTACCTTTTTATTAACGGGCAGTCCTAATACTCGGTTGTTACCGATACTCAATACATTTGTTCCTAATTGAAATTGTTCTTCTTCCGTAACTTCAATTAAATCATAGCGGGAAGCGAATAGGTCAATTTCCTTTTGATTTAAAGCATGCGGGTAAATAAGAGCGACATCTGGTGAAACGACGTTAAATATACAGTCCAAATGCAAGTATTTTTCTTTAAATGGAATCGTAATGACTTGAAACTCATTTAAAAGACGCTGTAATTGATCGGCAGCCTTCTGATTTGTTCGATTACTGAGACCGACGTAAATTGTATCTTGATCGATTACAACATCTCCACCTTCGATTTGCTCTTCAACTAAATTATAATAGGAGATTTCTTCATCCTCTAACCATTGCTTTAAAACGTTTTCCTCACCAGCACGAACATCTGTGGCCATGTTAGCAACAAAGATTGTTTGTCCTAGTGTAAATCCAATATCACGTGTAAAGACCTGTTCTGGATATTTTTTATGATATGGTAATAAGATGACATCGATATCATTTTTTTTAAGGGTTTTGACAAATTCATCATGCTGCTCAAGTGCACGTTCAATATGGATCCCTTCATGCTTAAAATGCTCCTGTGTATCATTAATAACTTCGCGGATTGTCATATATTGCGGCTGACAAAGAATGACTCGTTTCAATGTATCATATTCACTCATACAAAAAGACTTTTTGTTGTTTGACTTTACGCGTTCTTCCATTTTTTAGCCATCCTATCTATACTTTTACTAACTATTTTTTCCTAAACAAGTGTAATTATTACAAGTTAACATTAAGAAAATCCCTTCGAAGTTATTTTTGAGATAAAGATAAATAAGCGGAAAATGATTAGATCATTGATGTTAGGTGTAAAGGACATATCGGTAAAAAAAAAAGAATTGGCTCTCTAAACATTTCCTATGTATAAATATTTATTCTTCAATTTTCCACGCCCGTACTACTTTTCATTCCTTGTTACGTATTCAAAAAATTTGTTAATGAAAGGGAGTGGCAAGCTCCCAAATCTTTGGAAATGAGGCATACTATATTCTTGTTCAGGGCCAGACCATAAGAGCAAGAATGAGGACGAAATGGAGGTTAATTACTTGTTAAAATGAGTCCAACAACCAGTAGGGGGATTAAAAATGAATAAGATTCAGGAATTTAATGAGATGCACTTTTCAAAGGATCTATTATTTTTAGGAAATGCATGGGACTTGCTTTCTGCTTTAACACTTGAAAGGTTAGGATTTAAAGCAATCGGAACGACAAGCTGGGGAATCGCAAATTCACTAGGATGTGCAGATGGAGAACTGATTGATTTTAAGAGGCATTTAGGAATCATTAAAACGATCGTAGCGAATGTAAAAATTCCTGTTTCTGCTGATATTGAGGCAGGGTATGGGAAAGATATTCCAACAATTGTTGAGCATGTGTTAAGGACAGCAGATGTTGGGGTAGCTGGCATCAATATTGAGGATTCATTCAAAAAACAAAAAGGATTAAGAGATATATCTTGTCATTGTGACCTTCTAAGTAATATAAGAACAGCGTTAGATAGTAATGGGTATAGAAATTTTTATATTAACGCAAGAACGGATACTTACCTTCAAAGGCAAAATCCCTTATCAGAAACAATTGAACGAGCAAAGGTATACGTTGAGAGTGGTGCCAGTGGGATATTTGTTCCAGGTTTAATTGACGATGATGAGATTAAGGAAATGACCGTTCATATTAGTGCTCCACTAAATGTATTATCTTTACCTGGACTAACGAATTGTAATAAGCTTAAAGAATTAGGTGTAAAACGATTTAGTTTTGGAAATGCCTTATCTGATAAAGTGATTTCCTATTTAGAAAAGAAGGTTGGCAAATTATTAGAGGAACAGGATACGTCAGTATTATATGAGAACTAACATAAATGCTGAAAGGATAGTGGTGGATATGGTGGCTAATATCAATCTTTCCTTTGAAGAGATGTGGGAGAAAATCATCGCTTGTGATCGTAAATATGATGGTCTATTTTTTACAGCAGTGAAAACAACAAAAATATACTGCCGTCCTTCGTGCAGATCAAGGAAGCCTAAAAAGGTAAATGTAGAATTTTACCATGATATAAATGAGGTTGAAGCGGCAGGCTACCGTCCTTGCAAAAGATGCCAACCGGAAGTTGAACAATCTCCGCATATTGCAGTTGTTAGAAATAGTATTACATTCCTAGTTAATCATTATAAACAAAATTTGTTATTAAAGGATATAGCAGATCAAGTCGGCTTAAGTCCGTTTTATTTGGAGCGCTTATTTAAACAAGAGACCTCTGAGACTCCACGTACTTATTTAGAAAAAATACGTATCGATAAAGCAGCACACCTTCTTAAGTATACAGCTATGACAAACTTAGAAATCTGTTATGAGGTAGGCTTCCAAAGCCCATCCAATTTCTATAAAGTATTCCGCAGCTTAAAAAACTGCTCACCTAGCGAATATCGGAAGGAACTCCGAAATGAATTGGATTGATTATGAATTATATTTGGATATTTATCCTCCAAAGGAATTTAAATTCGAGGAATGTTTAATTTTTTTAGGAAGGTCCGAGCAGGAAGTGCTGCATCAGATTAAAGCTAAAGCTATATATAAGCTAATAAAGGTTAAAGAATCTTTCATTTTATGTAAAATAGAGTATATCAATCATTGTTTAAAGGTTGAATTTCCATATGGAGATCCATCCATTGTTGAGCGCAAAAAGGTAGGAGAATTTATTTGGGAATGGTTTGATTTGGATCAGGACTTGGGGCAATTTTATCAAATGGCTCGTAATGATAAAATTTTAACGAAACCTGTGGAAAAATATGCAGGTTTACGAATTATGTGCATCCCAGATTTATTTGAAGCACTAGTATGGGCTATCATCGGGCAGCAAATAAATTTATCATTTGCTTACACATTAAAGCAACGATTCGTTGAACAATTTGGAGAGTTTTTAACCTTTGAAGGAGAAACATTTTGGGTATTTCCTTCAGCCGAAAAAATTGCCTCCTTGAATGTCGAGGATTTAAGGAAACTTCAAATTACTAAAAGGAAGGCCGAATATATTATCGGTGTTGCTAAGGAAATGAAAAGTGGAAGATTAACAAAGGAATTATTGCTAGAAAAAAACGATTATGAGCAGGTGCAAAAATCATTAATGTTCATTAGGGGGATCGGTGCATGGACGGCTGATTATGTAATGATGAAGTGCTTGCACTATACCTCATCCTTCCCAATTGCAGATGTTGGTCTTCATAATGCTTTAAAAAATCTCTTGAATCTTAAGGAGAAACCGACGATTGCTGAAATAGAAGAATATGCAAAAAATTGGGAGGGCTGGCAGGCATATGCTACTTTTTATCTTTGGAGGTCATTGTATGACAAAACGATATAAATTAGACTACGAATCACCGATTGGTGTAATTGAAATAATTGGTACGGATAAAGCTATCCTTTCAATCTTGTTTTCTGAAGAAATTAAAAAAGAAACTGTATTGCAAGCTGAAACTCCTTCTGTTTTAACAGAATGCTATAACCAACTTGACGAATATTTTAAGGGGCAGCGCAAGGAATTTACATTTCCGTATTATTTTGAAGGGACTGACTTTCAAAAAACAGTATGGAACGCTTTAACAAAAATACCCTATGCTAAAACGGGATCCTATAAGGATATTGCTGTTTCTATCGGAAATGAAAAGGCGATTAGAGCAGTAGGGAGTGCGAACGGGAAAAATAAGCTAAGCATTGTAATCCCTTGCCACAGAATAATCGGTTCAAATGGAAAATTAACTGGTTATGCTGGTGGTCTTTGGAGAAAAGAATGGCTGCTTCAACATGAGAAAGCTCATCACATTTAAGAGCCTCTTTTAAATACGTTAGGAGGAGTAAAATGGATAGCATTAAAAAGGTCTTATGCATGTCTCTTCATCAATTGTAGTAACATTTAGCATTAGCTGAACCTTTAACAGCAGCAATATTGGGAGTTTTATTATTAAATGAAAGCTTAGACATTGTTTCATGGAGTGGGATTTTCCTTTTACTGCTTGGAATTGAATATTTATATGGTCTTCCGGTAATCAAAATCGTGCGAAGAGACTAAGTACTTAGCTGAAATAAAAGATTGATAAGGAAAGCATACGATCCCAAAAATTCTAAAAAAAAATGGAAAAAGCCCAGCAGTAATAACTACTGGGTTGAACGTTACAAAATATATAGTAAAGCGTTAGAGAAAAAATAAATGACATTATTATGCATTACTTTTAAATTCCTGAATACCAAATAAATCATTAAAATCAGACCATTTCATTTTTCGTTTCAAATATTCCCGAAAGGAAAAGACGTGTTTATCCTGGGGTTTATTGTAAAGTAACGAAATATAGCTTTGTAAATGGACCTGAACGATAAAATAATAATGATGATCAGTCTTTAATACAGGGATTTCAATTACTTTTATCCGCTGCTTTACTATATTTTTGAACTCTAGGCTCTTAGACAACAAAATACCATCCTCTTTTATACCCGTTTGTACATATTATAACGTATTGGAAGCATTTGCATAGGGAGTTTTTGAAATAATTTGAAAATAAAATTAATTATAAAAAACTGGAATCAAAAAGGATTCCAGTTTTTTAACCGTTCTTTGTAATGTTGATTTCACTTCAGTTAGACAGTTAATTCAATGCCTCATTTATGCTAGTCTTGTTTTGAAATCCTGATAACCGAATTCACGGACGACTTTACAATCACCATTTTTATTTTGTATCGCAATAGCTGGCAATGCCATTCCATTGAATGTATTTGTTTTTACCATCGTGTAAATTGCCATATCGCCGAAGACTAATCTGTCACCACATTTTAATGGTTCGTCAAAGGAATAATCTCCAATTACATCACCTGTTAGACAGGTTTGTCCGCCAAGTCGATAGGTAAATGGCTTTTCTCCTGGCTCGCCTGACCCTAATAGAGGTGGTCGATATGGCATTTCCAATACATCAGGCATATGACAAGTAGCTGATGTGTCAAGAATTGCAATATCGATCCCGTTTGTATGAGTATCAAGTACTGATGTAATTAGGTATCCTGCATTAAGAGCAATAGCTTCTCCTGGCTCAAGATATACCTCCAACCCATACTTATCCTGCATTCTTTTAATACATGATTCTAGAGTTGGAATATCGTAATCTTCTCTTGTAATATGGTGGCCACCGCCAAAATTAATCCATTCCATTTGTGGCAACCATTGCCCAAACCTTTCTTCCACTGCATTTAGAGTGGTCTCTAAATCGTCTGAGTTTTGCTGGCAAAGGGTATGGAAGTGTAGCCCTGAGACACCTTCAAGCAAATCAGGACGGAAATCCTCCTGTTTAACACCGAATCTCGAACCTGGTGAACACGGATCATAGATTTCATGACCAACCTGTGTGGAGCATTCAGGGTTAATACGTAAGCCAACCTTTCTTCCTGCTTGAAGAGCCTTATCTTTGAACTTTTCCAACTGTGAAAAGGAATTAAAGATAATATGATCGCAAATAGATATAATTTCGTCGATTTCATCCTCACGGTAGGCAGGGGCAAAGACATGATTTTCCTTGCCCATTTCCTCGTGACCTAGGCGAGCCTCAAATAAACCGCTCGCTGTTGTGCCACTTAAGTATTTTCCAATTAGGGGATACATCGTTGTCATGGAAAATGCCTTTTGTGCCAACACAATCTTTGCTCCTGTACGTTGCATAACACCATTCAGGATTTTTAGATTTTTTTCAATGAGTTTTTCATCGACTACATAACAAGGAGTTGGTAATTCTTCAAAAAGCATTTTAGCGAACTAACTCCGATTCTGTAGTTTTTGTAGATTCCTCATCAACAAGAACTGGATTAAAATCTTCTACCCATGGAAGTCCCCATTTGTTCAACTCTTCCATAAATGGATCTGGATCAAATTCTTCAATATTGAATACGCCTGGTTTGTTCCACTTTCCAGTTAAAATCATCGCTGCACCGATCATAGCTGGAACACCTGTTGTATAAGACACTGCTTGGGAGCCAACTTCTGCATAGCATTCTTGGTGATCACAAACATTGTATAAGTAGTAAGTTTTCTCTTCGCCGTCTTTTTTCCCTTTAAAGATACAACCAATGTTTGTTTTTCCAACAGTACGTGGTCCTAGTGTTGCAGGATCAGGTAAAACAGCCTTTAAGAACTGAAGCGGAATAATTTGCTTGCCTTCAAACTCAATCGGTTCAATAGAAGTCATTCCTACATTTTCAAGTGCTCTTAGGTGAGTAAGGTAGCTTTCACCGAATGTCATGAAGAAGCGGATACGCTTAAGTCCTGGAATGTTAACAGCTAGAGATTCAAGCTCCTCATGGTAAAGCAAATACATATCCTTTTCGCCAACTTCAGGGAAGTTATAAACACGTTTGATTTCCATTGGTTCAGTTTCAATCCATTCACCATTTTCCCAGTATCTTCCGTTTGCTGAAACTTCACGGATATTGATTTCAGGGTTGAAATTAGTTGCAAATGGATAACCATGATCGCCACCATTACAGTCGAGAATATCAATATACTCAATCTCATCAAAGTGATGTTTTAACGCATATGCAGAGAAAACACCTGTTACACCTGGGTCAAATCCACTACCTAAAAGAGCTGTAATCCCAGCCTTTTCAAAACGCTCGCGGTATTCCCATTGCCATTTGTATTCGAATTTTGCTGTATTTTCTGGCTCATAGTTTGCTGTATCCATATAGTGTGTTTTTGTAGCAAGACAAGCATCCATGATCGTTAAATCTTGGTAAGGTAAAGCTAAGTTCATTACGATATCTGGTTTTACTTCTTCAATTAATGCAATGAGCTCATCAACATTATTTGCATCAACCTGTGCAGTCGTAATTTTTGTTTTGCCACCATCTAGTTTTGCCTTTAATTCATCACATTTAGATTTTGTACGGCTAGCGATACAAATTTCTTCAAATACCTCACTGTTTTGTACACATTTATGAATGGCAACTGATGCCACTCCACCACAACCAATAACTAGAGCTTTTCCCATTTTTCGTCTATCTCCTCACTTAATAGATTTTTTTAACGGAATTTCATAACAACCCGATTAACGGTGTATCTGCCACTTGCGATGTTTGTAGAAAAAGGAAGATTTATATAACTACTCAAAACAAAAAAGCAAGTGTAAAAACGCATCATCGCGCATCACACTTGCTTAAGATATAATCGTTAATATTAAAGAAAAAGAGGTAACTCCATAACAAAAATAATGTGTAAAAATACGAAGAAAGCTCTTTAATATTCAGAATATATCAATTATGGATCAGAGTCTATATAGCAAATAATTACTTTTTCCACTCTTATTGACCGTTTCACAAGTTGATGTGCAAATGCACTGGTTGTAAAGTAACCAACTTATAAAATTTGAGCTTTTAACTCAATCAATAAGGCAACTAAAGTTGCCGATCGGCATTTGACCCGGCTGTCCGTATGGCCTTAACATCCTTTATAAGGGAAGTGGTCAAAAATTATCTGCTTGGAAAGACCCAAATATTTTGAAATGAAGCTTTCCATTTACGCATCTTTTATAATAACACATGCTATATTATTGCAAAAGAAAAAAATAAAATTATTTCTTAAAAATCGACAAATTAAGACATTTCCATATTTTACATTGCAAAATGATGCCTAAAACGACTTCGTAAAACCCTTTTATATTTGTAGATTAAGATGCACTAAATAAGAATGAAACATAATAAAAATTATCTCCAATTTTAATGAAAGACCAAAATTTTCATTTTTTTCGGATGCTTCATTAAAGAAGTAATTCGTGTATGTTTCTAGGCTCTATGGACAGATTTCTCACTTTTTTACAAGCTTTAAATAGTTTATAATTATTTGATAAAGTAGATACTTTAATCTTTAAATAGTTTATAATTATCTGATAATAGAAAAATTTTAATTTTATATAGTTTGCGTATTTAAAATGGTTAATTTAGACAGAAAAGGTGTTTGACTAAATCGTGTCTTGGTTTGTTGTGACGCATATAAACAGCGCTTACATCCTTTCTGCAAATTTTAGGGGGATAAGGAGTAAAATGAGCAATAAAGAAACTACCACAGACGTTATCTTAATTGGTGCCGGAATCATGAGTGCGACTTTAGGGACACTTCTAAAAGAACTAGTTCCTGATTGGAAAATTACTGTTTTTGAAAAGCTTTCAAAAGCAGGTGAGGAAAGCTCTAACGAATGGAATAATGCAGGTACGGGGCATGCGGCATTGTGTGAACTAAACTACACAGTCGAAAAACCAGATGGATCTGTTGATATTAGTAAAGCGATCAGCATAAATGAACAGTTTCAGGTTTCAATGCAGTTTTGGTCTTATCTTGTAAACAGCAAGCTGATACATAATCCACAGGATTTTATTATGCCTTTGCCACATATGAGTTTAGTACAAGGGGAACAAAATGTATCGTTTTTAAAAAAGCGTTTTAAAGCGTTATCAAACAATCCATTATTTAAAGGGATGGAATTTTCCGATGAGCCAGAAAAATTAATGGAATGGATTCCGCTCATTATGAAAGACCGCAAATTAGATGAACCAATCGCGGCTACGAAAATTGACTCTGGTACTGATGTTAATTTTGGTGCTTTAACACGTATGTTATTTGAACACTTAAAGGGTCAAAATGTCGATATCCATTACAAACATAATGTTAGTAATATTTATCGTACGAGTGACGGCTTATGGGAATTAAAAGTGAAGAATCTTGAAAGTGGTAATGTTGAACACCATACTGCCAAATTTGTCTTTATTGGAGGCGGTGGAGGAAGCCTACATTTATTGCAAAAATCCGGTATTCCTGAAGGGAAGCATATTGGTGGTTTCCCGGTAAGTGGAATTTTTATGGTTTGTAATAATCCGGAAGTTGTTGCTCAGCATCATGCAAAGGTATATGGAAAAGCTAAGGTTGGTGCGCCACCTATGTCTGTTCCGCACTTGGACACGCGATATATTAACAACAGAAAAACGCTGCTTTTTGGACCATTTGCAGGCTTCTCACCAAAGTTTTTAAAAAATGGCTCAATGTTCGATTTAATAACTTCAGTGAAACCGGATAATCTTTTAACAATGCTTGCGGCAGGCGTAAAAGAGATGTCATTGACGAAATATTTAATCCAGCAAGTTATGCTATCAAAAGAACAGCGAATGGATGAGTTACGTGAGTTCATCCCAAATGCTAAAGATGAGGATTGGGATTTAGTAGTAGCTGGTCAACGTGTGCAAGTGATAAAAGATACTGAAGCTGGAGGAAAAGGAACGCTTCAATTTGGTACAGAAGTAATTACTGCTAAGGATGGTTCGATTGCAGCATTACTAGGTGCCTCTCCAGGTGCTTCAACAGCTGTTCACGTTATGCTTGAGGTAATTCAAAATTGCTTCCCAGAACATATGGATGAGTGGGGGCCGAAACTAAAAGAAATGATTCCTTCTTATGGGTTGTCATTAATGGAAAACCCTGAGCTTCTCCATGAAGTTCATACTTCTACAGCGCAAGCGCTTGGTCTATGCCAAAAAAGGCCGGTTTTTAGTTAAGGCTCTTTTCTGAAAGTGAGACTTCTGTGTGTTACATGGGTAGGTGAGGCACCTCAAATGTTTACACTAAGGCGGTATACCACCCACCCCGCGAAAAGGGAGTACTGTATGAGGAAATCAAGAAAAACGACAACTAAGTAAAAAGCAACAAAGTTTACGAAAACAGCCTTAGTCTGGAAATAATGAGTACCTTCGATCGATTCTTGGATTGAAGGTCTTTTTTCTGTATAAGGAAAAAAGAAATAATAAGCCTTTTGCAACATTTATAAATGGAGAGATGTTGGTCTAGATGAGGCTTTAGTTGAGTTATGCTTCGTAAATGAGTATAGAAACAGTTGTAAAGTAAAAGAAGCGAAAACTGTAGAAGGCATTAGGCGTTGTTATCTATAAAACCATTAGACATAATCAATAGGAAATACTGCAGTTGTACAAAAATAATGCGGATGTTTCATGTGAAACATTCGCAAATTTTAGAACATGATATACGAAAAAGAGTAAGTGCCTTTCGATCTACCTATTTGAATAAAAAGACATTTAGTTTTTCGGTTTTGTCAATTGTCGCAAGTAGGACTTTTTCCACCTCAGTTTGATATAATCTTTTTAAATTGGCAACGAGCCATTCTTTATCCTTTTGAATGTTTGTTAATTCCTGGGCAATAATTTTCCCTTCTTTAATAATTGTTCGCGGCATATCAAAAGATTTCACCTCTATATTTAATGTTTCTGGAGTAATTGGTTCATATTTTGGATCTAAGAAAATGGATAATTTTCCTTCTGCCTCCCAATAAGCTAAAGCAACCTTTTTAATATCTTCAATTTTATCCTTTCTTAATTCCTCCAATAAAACATCAATAGATATTCTCGCATGGAGTAAACCTTTATAAATAACTTCCCCATTTTTGATAACAGGAATTGGTTCATGATTTACAAAATTCCGAAACCATGGAAATTTTAGCATAGAGAAAACCCCTATAATATATAAAATGACTAAAACAACCGTAGTAATGATTGATCCTTTTAGACCAAGTTCCTCGTCAGATAAAGGGTGAGCTATAATATTTCCGATAACTAAAGCAATGACAAAATCAAGGAGTCTTAATTGAGAAATAGCTCGCTGTCCAATTATTTTAGCCACAATAACTAAAAAGAAAAATGATACGACGGCTCTCAGAACCCACTCAATTGTAGTAAGAGATCCCTGACTTTGGAAAAAGTCCATCAATAAACACTTCCTTTATTCGAAATAGCATATTTTTCAAAGTACTAGTGGTTGATGCTCTTAGTATAAGATAGGAATGTTTTCCTCTATGGAGGAAAGGTACATTAAGAAGGCACAAACTAGGAGATGCTCTAGTATGTCGTCTAACGAATCATTTCCCTTTTTTTATCAGTTTTATTTAATAATGAGACATTTCTACATTATATCCTTTCTCAGTTAAAGCTTTATGGAGAAGGGAGATATGGTCATGATTTTTTGTTTCTACAGATATCTCAAGCTGTGCATATCCAGGAAGAATATTTTTCCCTATTCGGCTTAAATTAACCGATTGAATATTTGCATCATGGGCAGAAATGGAATTTAAGACCTTTTGGAGCTGCCCTGGTTTATCAGTTATAGTAATCGTAAATTCAACAAATCTACCTGACTCAACCATACCACGTTCAATAATTCTAGATATAAAATTCACATCAACGTTTCCGCCACTTAAAATAGCAACTACTTTTTTCTCCTTTAGTTTTACTTTATTATATAGCAATGAAGCAAGGGAGCATGCACCAGATCCTTCAACAAGTAGCTTATTCCTCTCTAATAGCATAAGCATCGTTCTTGCTATCTCCATCTCATCTACACAATAGATATCATCGACATACTTTTGGACAATTTCAAATGTTCTTTGTCCTGGCTTCTTAACAGCAATCCCGTCGGCTATCGTAGGTGATGACTCAACAGTAATAGGCTTATTTACATGAATGGATTGTTGCATGCTTGGGCAAGAGAGCGCTTGGACGCCGTATACGGAAATATGGGGGTTTTTCTCTTTTACTGCCATTGCAACTCCTGCAATAAGGCCCCCCCCGCCTACTGGGCAAATAATTGCCTCAACATCAGGAAGCTGTTCAATAATTTCTAACCCAACCGTACCTTGCCCAGCGATAATCGCTTCATCATCAAAAGCATGAATAAATGTAGCATCCATTTTCTGTTTAACTTCTAATGCATAAGATAGGGCATCATCAAAGGTGCCACCCTCCAATATAACATCTGCCCCGTACTGCTTAGTTGCTTGAATCTTACTAAGTGGTGCACCTTTAGGCATGACAATTGTGCATGGCACATCAAGCATTTGGCTAGAATATGCCACTCCTTGGGCATGGTTACCTGCTGAGGCAGCCACAACGCCCTTCTTTAACTCATCCTTTGCAAGGGAGCTAAGCTTATTATAGGAGCCTCTTACTTTAAACGACCCAGTTTTCTGGAGATTTTCAAGCTTTAAAAAGACTTCATTTTTCGCTAGATTACTAAAGGTTTTTGAATAATCTAGTGGAGTTGTATGAACAATCCCTTTCATTTTCTCCCTTGCGATAACAATGTCATTAAGATTCATAAGGTTCGCCTCCATTTTCGTGCCAGCCAGAATTCCTTTTCTTAGGATGTGCTTGTGACAGCATACTATGTCTTATTTTAGAAAATGACTATAATTTAAGAGAAAGAGTGGAATGAATTTATGTTATTTACTCAATTTTTAGTAAAAAATACCTATGATGTGTTAGGATATACAAAGATGAAGTATTAAGATATTTGAAATAACAAAGGAGTATGTATGAACGAATTTTATACTCATATAAATAAAAGGCTTTATTATATTACTGTGATCATTGTTATTTTCTTATTAATAACTGGTATATTAGTAAAAAATCCATTTTTAAGAGAAGTAAATGCAGGGTACATTATCCAGATTGTTCTTGCCTTTATTCTTACTATCTGTTTATTGTTATATCCAAAATATGTGACACATTATTTGAGAGTAATCATTACTATAACAGGTGCGGCATATTTCTATGTTTTATTCTTTTTATATCCGGAGACGTGGTCAACCTTTATTTTTCTTTGCTTGATTCCGGCATCAGCGATTATGTTTTTTGATTCAAAGCTTTTTTATTTTTCGATTGCTTTAAATAGTATTACGATCATCCTTCTATTTGGATATATTGCGTTTGTGGACAAGGGAAATCTCTATCCTTACATTAAACAGGATATAATCGGGAATGTAATAAATTTTATCGGTAGTCAAGGAATCCTATCGTTTATCTTCTATTTATCCCATGGGCGCATTAAAAAGCAGCAGCTTTACTATGAACAAATCCAACAATCTGAACGTTTAAAAACAACTGGACAGCTTGCAGCTGCAGTCGCACATGAAATTCGAAATCCTTTGACCGTTGTGAAGGGATTTCTCCAGTTATATAAAGATGATCCTGAAGTTAATAATGATAAAAAGGGACATTTTACATTAATGATCGATGAATTAAACACAGCTGAGCAGGTTATTTCTCAATTTCTAGCAGTTGCAAAGCCTACGAAGGAGTTAGAAACAGAAACAGTCAATGTAAAAAGTGTTCTTCAAAGTGTTACAGACTTACTACTTTCCTATGGGCTGTTACATGATAAAAAAATTGAATTAGAAATGATAGAGGATTGTTATATAGCTGCAAATAATATTGAAATGAAACAGCTGCTTATAAATATTATAAAAAATGCAATTGAAGCTTCCAAAGAAGGGGATTCAGTATATATAGTAGCGGGAAGAAAAAAAGATGCTGTTGAGATCAAAGTGATTGATTATGGAACAGGGATGACAGAGGAAGAAGTAAATTCCCTTGGGACGCCTTTTTATTCATTAAAAAGCAAAGGAACAGGATTAGGGATGATGATATGCTTCAACATTGCGGCCAAATATAAAGGCACAATTCGTTTCCAAAGTGCTAAAGGGAAAGGGACAACGGTGACAATTAGCTTTCCAGCAATTAAATAAGAAAAAGAAAGTAAAAAGGAGAGTGACTCAAAAGGGTCTGCCCCTTTTGAGCCCCCTCATCATTTACACCTTTCTCATAAGGAGATAAATAAAATAAGGTGCTCCTAATATAGACACGACAATTCCGACTGGTAATTCCATCGGTGCCATAATAACTCGACCTAACGTATCAGCTGACAAGAGAAGTAAACCACCTAATACTGCTGATAAGGGGAGAACCTTAGCGTGGGTTGCTCCTACTAATCTTCTTGCAATATGTGGGGCAATTAAACCTAAGAACGTAATACCGCCACCTACTGAAACACATGCCCCAGCAAGTGCTACAGAGATGACTAATAGCAATCGCCGTTCTTTTTCCAGTTGGACACCTACCCCAATCGCAATTAAATCTCCAAGCCGCATGACATCTAAAACCCTTGATTTATAAATAGTAAAAGGAATTAGAAGGATGATCCATGGTAATAAAGCTAAAACAAATGTCCAATTCGTTCCCCAAATTGTCCCAGATAACCAGACAATGGTCTTCATAAAATCAACAGGCTCCATTTTCATTTGAAAAATGATTAGACCTGCACCAAATGCAGCATTTACGCCAATTCCAACTAATAAAAGTCTTACCGACGTAACTTGTCCGTTTTTCCAGGAAATAAAATAGATTAAAAACGCTGCTAGAAATGCCCCAACCAAAGCGGTGAGCGGCATGATAAATACCGATGTCCAGCCGTTAATAAAGCTCGTCCCTTGAAAGAAAAACATATATAAAACAACTGCAAAACCTGCTCCAGAATTAATCCCTAGTATACCTGGATCAGCTAAAGGATTCTGTGAAATTCCTTGAAGGATTGCTCCCGAAACGGCAATACCCATCCCTACTAGAATGGCCATAATGATTCTTGGTAAGCGAAACTGAAATATTGTTAATTCATTTTGCGGTGTACCATTTCCAATGAGAGTGGAGAGAACATCATGTATCGGAATTTTGATTTGTCCTGCATTAATACTAAGAATAATGACTAATACAGTTAGAATAAGTGATGTTATCATTAATCCCCGAAACATATTCTTTTTCGGGGTGAAGTTTTTTTCTATCATAAACCTCTTCCTTCCTTACGAGCTAGATAGAGGAAAAAGGGAACTCCGATAATAGCAGTAATAGCTCCAACTGGCGTTTCATATGGTGCATTAACCATTCGTCCAACAATATCAGCTACAATTAAAAGAATTCCTCCTAAAACGGCCGAGAAAGGAATAATCCAGCGATAATCAGTTCCGACTATAAATCGCGTTATATGTGGAATAACCAGCCCGATAAATCCGATCATTCCTGCAATCGAAACGGCGGCACCAGTTAACAATAATACGACAATTGTACCAAATAGCTTCACTATACTAGTATTTTGCCCAAGTCCTTTAGCAACATCTTCACCTAAACTTAAGATAGAAATAGAGCGCGAAAGGAATAAAGAAAGTACAAGTCCACCAATAATAAATGGTAAGGCAAATTGAATATGCTGAGGCTGCACACTTGAAATACCCCCTGCATACCAGTAGCTAATGTCTTTTGAAATATTGAATTTTATTCCTGTTGCAGTAGATAACGAGCTAAGTAAAGAAGTAATTGCTGACCCTGCAAGAGCAAGTTTAACAGGAGTAATTCCTCCTTTAGAGAGTGAGGAGATACCAAATACTAGAGCAGCACCTAAGCCTGCACCAATAAAAGAGAAGGACATTAAGCCTAAATGTGTAATCCCTGGAATCAACGCAAGTGAAATAGCAATTAAAAAGGAAGCTCCTGCCGTCACACCCATAATAGAAGGGGATGCTAGAGGATTTCTAGTCATTCCTTGCATAATTGCTCCAGAAACTGCTAGGGCAGCACCAACAAAAACGGCAGCAATAGCGCGAGGTAAACGTAGTTCATGAATAATTACATGTGCGGAATTATGTAAATCATAATGAAAGATAGCATTTAAAACATCATGATAGGTTAAGTCAGCTGCACCGAAATGGATAGACACAATAATTGAGAAAAATAAGAGAACGATTCCAAATATTAGAATAACTACACTGACAAACCGATTTTTATATGTATAGGGTAATTCATTAGTAACGGGTTTCTTTATTGCCATTGTTAACAACTTCCCTCTAAAATAATAGTTGACAATGAGAGATTAAAAAAACTAAAATGAGTATGACATTGAGAATCATTATCAAAAAATAGCTAAGTACTATTTTATCATAACTTTAGGGGGAATAAAATTGCTTAATAAGAAAAATATGCTGAAGATCGTTGGAATAGGCATATTAACAATAGCATTAGCCGCATGTGGTCAACAGGATTCATCTCAAGGGGATTCATCAACAAAAAAGGCGGATAATGGAACAGAAGAAGCGGCTACAAGAACATTAACGGATGCGATGGGTAATGAGGTCACAATTCCTGCTAACCCAAAACGTATTATTGCTAGTTATTTAGAGGATAATCTTGTAGCTTTAGGTGTGAAGCCAGTCGCTCAGTGGAGTGTAAATGATGGACAAAGCATACAAGGTTATTTACAAGATGGCTTAAAGGAAATTCCAACAATTCCTCATGACCTCCCGTTTGAAGCTGTTCAAGAAATGCAGCCAGATTTAATCATTATGGATTCCGCAAGTATGGTAGAAGGCGGGAAATATGAGCAATATAATCAAATTGCGCCAACATATGTTATTGGAACAGAAGAAAATAATGATTGGCGTCTTGAATTAACAAAGGTTGGAGAAATTCTAGGTAAAGAGGAAGAAGCTAAGAAGGTATTAGAGGATTATGATAAGAAAGCTGCTGAGGCAAAGGCAACGATTGAAGAAAAGGTTGGAAATCCTTCAGTTGCTGCTGTTTGGTTAGTTGGCGGGAAATTCTTTATGGTTAGTGAAACTTTATCAAGTGGTGCTGTTATGTATGGAGATTTAGGGTTGAAAGTACCTTCTGTTGTTAAAGAAATCTCAGCAAAAGCAACAGGAAACTGGAGCGAAATATCACTCGAGAAATTAGCTCAATTAGATGCAGATCATTTATTTTTAATCAATAGTGATAAGGCAACAGGCTCAGCACCTTTAAGTGATGCGTTATGGAAGAGCATCCCTGCTGTAAAAGCAGGTAACGTTTATGAATTTTCTCCTGACGATAGCTGGTTATATACTGGTGCAATTGCAAATGGCCAAATTATCGATGACATCCTAGAAAGTTTAGTTAAATAATTTTAAGAGAGAAGGCTATCATTTTTTTGATAGCTTTTTTTAAAAGATAAGAAAGTATAAAAATTTGGGTCTACCACAGTCATTTAAGCTGTGGTATTTTCATTTTATGGAGACCAATATATTGAGAAGAATATTTTTTGATAAACACCAACATTGGGAAG